>NZ_DAMBSA010000320.1:0-5482 GCF_032054795.1 Pantoea sp. CTOTU49201 | reverse complement strand
GCTGCAGCAGCTGGAAAAAGAGGGCGTCGATCACCGCTGCGTCACCACCGACGCAAGCTATCGCACTGGTTTCCAACTTAAATCCCGCGTTGATGACGGCTCCGATCCGGAAGTGGAGTATTTCCGCAAAGGCTCAGCCGCCAGCCATCTGTCGCCCGTCGATTTCAACGACGACTACTTTGGCAGCGCGCGCCATCTTCACCTGAGCGGTGTGGCGGCGGCGATCTCCGACAGTTCACTTGCCCTGGCGCAACACGCGGCAAAAGAGATGCGCGCACGTGGCAAAACCATCTCCTTCGATCCCAACCTGCGTCCGGTGTTATGGCGCAGCGAAGAGGAGATGCGTAAGCAGCTCAATCATTTAGCGGAATACGCCGATTGGGTGCTGCCGGGCGAGAAAGAGGGTTTGATTCTCACCGGCTATCGCCAGCCGGAAGCCATCGCCGATTTTTACCTCGATAAAGGGGTGAAAGCGGTAGTGATCAAAACCGGTGGCGACGGCGCCTGGTACAAAACCGCCGACGGCCAGCAAGGCCAGGTCGCACCGATTCGCGTTGAGAATGTGGTTGATACCGTGGGTGCGGGCGACGGCTTTGCTGTTGGGCTGATCAGCGCGTTACTGGAAGGAAAATCCCTGCCGCAGGCGATTCTGCGCGGTAATAAAATCGGTTCGCTGGCGATTCAGGTTGCTGGCGACAGCGAAGGCCTGCCGACGCGAGCGGCGTTGGGCGATTATTGATATTCACGATGGTCGATGCGTTTTGTAGGGTCGCCATTTATGGCGACCGCCAAACAAAGATTTAAAAAATATCTGTACCTACTACAACTATATTGCGAGGCGCATCCACTGAATGCGTCCACCTCAACCAGAGGAGTCACCCATGAAATCGCAGACAATCGCGCCAAAACGCTGGTGGTTTATCATGCCCATCGTGTTTATCACCTACAGTCTGGCGTATCTGGACCGGGCGAACTTCAGCTTCGCCTCTGCCGCAGGGATAAATGACGATCTCGGCATCACCAAAGGCATGTCATCGCTGCTGGGCGCCCTGTTCTTCCTTGGCTACTTCTTCTTCCAGATCCCCGGCGCGCTGTATGCCGAACGTCGCAGCGTGAAGAAGCTGATTTTCTGGTGCCTGATTTTATGGGGCGGCTGCGCCTCGCTGACCGGCGTGGTCAGCAACATTCCGATGCTGGCGGCGATCCGCTTTGTGCTCGGCGTGGTGGAAGCGGCGGTGATGCCAGCGATGCTGATTTATATCAGCAACTGGTTTACCAAATCCGAGCGTTCGCGCGCCAATACCTTCCTGATCCTCGGTAATCCGGTCACGGTGCTGTGGATGTCGGTGGTCTCTGGCTATCTGATTGAATCCTTTGGCTGGCGCGAGATGTTTATCTTCGAAGGCATCCCGGCAGTGATCTGGGCGGTTGCCTGGTGGTTCCTGGTGCAGGACAAACCGGCCCAGGCCAAATGGATGAGCGAAAGCGAGAAAGCCGCGCTGCAGGCGCAACTGCAAAAAGAGCAGGAAGGCATTAAAGCGGTACGTAACTATGGTGAAGCGTTCCGTAATCGCAACGTGATCCTGCTGTGCCTGCAATATTTTGCCTGGAGCATCGGCGTGTACGGTTTCGTGCTGTGGCTGCCGTCTATTCTGCGTAACGGTTCGCAGATGGGCATGGTGGAAGCCGGTTGGCTGTCAGCGGTGCCGTATCTGGTGGCGACCATTGCGATGATCGTGGTGTCGTGGGCGTCCGATAAAACCCAGAATCGTAAATTGTTTGTCTGGCCGCTGCTGCTGATTGGCGCGCTGGCGTTCCTCGGTTCCTATCTGGTCGGTTCCAGCAACTTCTGGCTGTCGTATACGCTGCTGGTGATCGCCGGTGGTGCGATGTATGCGCCGTACGGTCCGTTCTTCGCCATCATTCCGGAGATGTTGCCGCGCAACGTCGCCGGTGGTGCGATGGCACTGATCAACAGCATGGGCGCACTCGGTTCCTTCGTCGGATCGTGGATTGTAGGCTATCTTAATGGCGCGACCGGTTCGCCTGCCGCCTCCTACATTTTCATGGGTGCTGCGCTGTTGGCCTCGGTCTGGCTGACGTTGATCGTCAAACCGGCGCAGAATAAAACATCGCCGCCGATGCATGGCGCAAAGCACGCGTAATCAATTCGGGAGGCCTCAAGGCCTCCTCACCATTTCATAGGGAGCAAAAGATGAAACCTGCTGTGATTCTTTATAAGAGCCTGCCAGATGACCTGCGCACCAAACTGGATGCCCATTTCACCGTTACTGAAGTGCATGATATTTCCCCGGAAACCATCCAGAAACACGCGGCGCAGTTCGAACAGGCGCAAGGTTTGCTCGGCTCTGGCGGCAAAGTGGATGGCGAGCTGCTGGCAAAAATGCCCGCGCTGCGCGCCTGCTCCACCGTGTCGGTGGGTTACGATAACTTCAACGTCGACGCGCTGAATCAACGCAAGGTGTTGCTGATGCATACGCCAACCGTGCTGACCGAAACCGTCGCCGACACCATGATGGCACTGGTGCTAAGCACCGCGCGTCGCGTGACCGAGCTGGATAAGTGGGTGAAAGCCGGCGAGTGGAAAAAAAGCATCGGCCCGGATCATTTCGGGATTGATGTGCACCACAAAACCCTCGGCATTCTCGGCATGGGCCGCATCGGCCTGGCGCTGGCGCAGCGTGCACACTTTGGCTTCGGCATGAACATTCTTTATAACGCGCGCCGTCAGCATGAAGAGGCAGAAACCCGCTTTGGTGCGCGTGCCTGCGATCTGGAAACCTTGCTGAAAGAGAGTGATTTTGTCTGCATTAGCCTGCCGCTGACCGAACAGACGCACCATATGATTGGCGCGGCGCAGCTCAAGCTGATGAAGCCAAGCGCAATTCTGATCAACGCCGGTCGCGGTCCGGTGGTGGATGAGCAGGCACTGACTGCGGCGCTGAAAGACGGCACCATCCACGCCGCCGGTCTGGATGTGTTCGAAGTTGAGCCGGTGCCTGCCGATGCCGAGATTTTGACGCTGCCGAACGTGGTGGCGCTGCCGCACATCGGTTCTGCCACCCATGAAACCCGTTACGGCATGGCGCGCGACGCGGTGGATAACCTGATCGCCGCCCTGAGTGGCAAAGTCGAGAAAAACTGCGTTAACCCGCAGATCCAAGGCTAAGCTTGCTGTTTTACCCATTGCGCCTGCCAGCGGCGGGCGCTATGGTGGTTCCCCATTCGATTTCACAACGTTTTAACTTCCTATGTCCTTTTCTCAGTTCGGCGACAAATTTACTCAACACTCCGGCATCTCACGTCTGATGGAAGACATGGGTGAAGGCCTGCGCACGCCCGGCACCATCATGCTTGGCGGCGGTAATCCGGCGCAGATCCCGGCGATGAATGACTATTTCAACCAGTTGCTGATGCAGATGCATCAGGACGGCAAGCTGAGCGAAGCGCTGTGCAACTACGATGGTCCGCGCGGCAAAGCGCTGCTGCTGGATGCGCTGGCGAAGATGCTGCGTGAGGAACTTGGCTGGCCATTAACCGCGCAAAACATCGCGCTGACCAACGGCAGCCAGAGCGCGTTCTTCTATCTCTTCAATCTGTTCGCCGGACGTCGCGCCGACGGCAGCAAAAAGCGCGTGCTGTTCCCGCTGGCACCGGAATATCTCGGCTACGCCGATGCCGGGCTGGAAGAGGATCTGTTTGTCTCCGCCAAGCCCAACATTGAGCTGCTGCCGGAAGGCCAGTTCAAATATCACGTCGATTTCGATCATCTGCCGCTGAATGACGATGTCGGCCTGATTTGCGTATCGCGCCCGACCAACCCAACCGGGAACGTGATCACCGATGACGAATTGCTACAGCTGGATGCGCTGGCGCAGCAGCACGGCGTACCGCTGCTGATTGATAATGCGTACGGCGTGCCGTTCCCCGGCATCATCTTTAGCGAAGCGCGCCCGCTGTGGAATCCCAATACCATTCTGTGCATGAGCCTGTCGAAACTCGGCCTGCCGGGCGCACGTTGCGGCATCATCGTCGCCGATGAGAGCACAATCGCCGCAATTGGTAATATGAACGGGATTATCAGCCTGGCGCCGGGCAGCATCGGACCTGCCATTGCCAATGAGATGATTGTGCGCGGGGATTTACTGCGTCTGTCGGAAGAGGTGATTAAGCCGTTCTATCAGGCCAAAGTGAGCGAGACGATTGCGATTCTGCGCCGCTATCTGCCAGAAGATCGCTGCCTGATTCATAAACCCGAAGGCGCGATTTTCCTCTGGCTGTGGTTCCGCGATCTGCCGATCAGCACCGAAACGCTGTATCAGCGCCTGAAAGCGCGCGGCGTGCTGATGGTGCCCGGCCACTTCTTCTTCCCCGGCCTGGAACATGCATGGCCGCACACCCATCAATGCATGCGCATGAACTATGTGCCGGATGCTGAGAAAATTGAGCGCGCGGTGCAGATATTGGCCGAAGAGCTGGAAACTGCATTTAGCGATTAATCGGCAAGGTTGCCATAAATGGCATCATTGATAATCGTGCGGTTTTCGGCAAGGTCGCCATAAATGGCGACCCTACAATTCCGCCGGCAACGACAACTGGCACCACTGCGCCAGCTGCTGAATCGCCTGCTCCACTTCGGCATTCCAGCCAAAACCAGCGTTGAGTCGAAAACAGTGATCGTAGCGGTGATCGGTGGCGAAAATGTGCCCCGGCGCGATACCGATGCCCGCATTGCGCGCCTTAAGAAACAGCGCGCGCACATTCAACGCGCCGATCGGCATTTCCACCCACAACACATAGCCGCCTTCAGGATCAGAAACCCGCGTGCCCGGCGGGAAGTAGCGCAGCACCGCCTGACGCATATGCTGGATTTGATTCTTCAATTCACGCCGTAGCTTACGCAGATGCGCATCGTAACCGCCGCTGCGCAGCAGTTCGGCAATCGCCGCCTGCGACAATACCGACGTGCCCATGCTGGTGGTGTATTTCAGCGAGGCGATTTTGCGCATGTAGTTGCTGCTGTGCACCCAGCCAATGCGAATACCCGGCGCGACGGTTTTCGAGAAGCCGCTGCACAAAATAGCGTTCGGGCTGAAGGCGCGCATTGGAAACGGACGACGCTCGCCAAACGCGGTATCACCAAAGATATCATCCTCAATGATCACCACATCGTTCTCGTCGGCCTGACGCGCAATATAGGCTTTCTGCTCGTTGGGAATGCTTTTGCCCAGCGGATTGTTGATGTTGTTGATGGTGAGATACGCCTGCACCGCTTTGCGCTGAAACAGCGCGGTGAGTTTTTCCACATTGACGTAACCCTCCGGCCCGGCTTCCACCTCAATCACCCGCAGATTGAGGTTATGCAGCATCTGCAGCAGCACGAAATAGCAGGGCGACTCCACCGCAACGATATCGCCAGGCCGCGTGGTGGCGCGCAGCGCCAGCGAAATCGCTTCGATGC
>NZ_DAMBSA010000319.1:0-5497 GCF_032054795.1 Pantoea sp. CTOTU49201 | reverse complement strand
GCTTGATTTGCTGCTTACGGAGGCAGGTATGACGCAATTTAGCGAACATCAGCTGATTGACTGGCGACGTGAGCTGCACAGCTGGCCGGAGTTATCCGGTCGCGAAGTCGAAACCACCGCGCGCCTGCGCCGCTGGTTACAGGACGCCGGTTTGCGTCTGCTGGATTACCCGCTGGAAACCGGCGTGATCGTAGAAGTGGGGCGCGGCGACACGCTGATTGCGCTGCGTGCCGATATCGATGCGCTACCGATTCACGAAGCCACCGGACTGGCTTTCCGTTCGCGCAATAGCGGCGTGATGCACGCCTGCGGTCATGACGTTCACAGCGCCGTAATGCTCGGCGCAGCCTTGCAGCTGAAAGCCGTTGAAGATCAATTGCCGGGCCGCATTCGTATTCTGTTCCAACCGGCGGAAGAGAACGCCACTGGCGCACGCCAGTTGATCAATGCGGGCGTGCTGGACGGGGTGCAGGCGATTTTCGGCATGCACAATGAACCCGGTTTGCCGACCGGCACCTTCGCCACACGCGGCGGCGCGTTTTACGCCAATGCGGATAAATTTATCGTGCGCGTTTCCGGCAAAGGCGCGCATGCCGCGCATCCTGAAGAGGGCGTGGACAGCATTGTGGTCGCCAGCCAGATCATTCAGGCGCTGCAATCGCTGACCAGCCGCAGCTTCAACACGCTGGACAGCTTGGTGCTCAGCGTCACGCGCATCGACGCCGGTAAAACCTGGAACGTGCTGCCCGGCGAGGCCGAATTTGGCGGTACGGTGCGCACCCACGACAAACAGGTGCGCGCTGAGCTGGAGCAGCGCGCCCGCACGCTGGTGCAGAACATCGCCGCCGCCAACGGTGCCAGCGCCACCTTTAGCTGGCATCCCGGTCCGCCGGTGCTGGAGAACGATGCGCGTTGGGCGCAGTTTGCCAGCAACGTGGCGCAGCAGGCGGGTTACCGCGTGCAGACCGCTGAGCTGCACCTCGGCGGCGAAGATTTCGCTTACTACTTACAGCAGATCCCCGGCGCGTTTGTCAGCATTGGCAGCGCGAGCGAATTTGGTCTGCATCATGGCGGCTTCAACCCCGATGAAGCGCTGATTGCCCCCGCTGCACACTACTTTACCCAACTGGCTCAGCAAGCGTTGCAGCACCTCAACGCGCGATGTCGTGACGCCATTCTGAACTAGCTCGATTCACTGATTTCATTCCGATTCTGCACGGCGACACGATGTCGCCGTCAGGCTGCGCTTTGGCAAAAGAGAGAACATTATGACTGCAAGACAACTGCGATTGGGCACCATTCTGCATGGCGCATCCGGCAACATGTCCGCGTGGCGTCATCCGGCGGCTCTGGCGGACGCCAGCATCAATTTTGATTACGCCAAACACATTGCGCGCAAGGCGGAAGCGGGCAAGCTGGATTTCCTGTTTGTTGCCGATGGCCTGTTCATCAACGAAAAATCGATTCCTCACTTCCTCAATCGCTTCGAGCCGCTGACCTTGCTGTCGGCGCTGGCGGGCGTCACCGAACATCTCGGTTTGGTTGGCACGGTTTCCACTTCGTACAGCGAGCCGTTCACCGTGGCGCGTCAGTTTGCCAGCCTCGATCATCTGAGCGGCGGTCGTGCGGGCTGGAACGTAGTGACCTCGCCGCTGGAGGGATCGGCGAAAAACTTCTCGCGCCAGCAGCATCCGGAACACGCGCTGCGCTATCGCATCGCTGATGAGTATCTGCAAGTGGTGAAAGGGCTGTGGGATTCATGGGAAGGCGATGCTTTTGTGCGTAATAAGGAGAGCGGCCAGTTCTTTGATCCCGAGAAGCTGCACACGCTGAATCACCACGGCGATTTCTTCCAGGTGCAAGGGCCGCTGAATATCGAACGCACGCCGCAAGGACGTCCGGTGGTGTTCCAGGCGGGCGCATCGGAAGATGGCCGCAAGCTGGCCGCTAAACACGCAGACGCCATCTTTACCCACCAGCCAACACGCGAAGAGGCGCAGGAGTTCTACCGCGATGTGAAAAAACAGCTGGTAGCGAATGGCCGCGAGCCGGGCGATCTGCACATTTTCCAGGTGTCGGCGTGATTGTGGGCGACAGTGCGGAAGATGTGGAGCAGCAGTATCAAACCACCGCTGCGCTGGTTTCCATCAAAGATGCGCTCAACTATCTCGGTCGCTTCTTTGATCATCACGACTTCTCACAATATCCGCTGGATGAGCCATTCCCTGAACTCGGCGATATCGGGCAAAACAGCTTCCGCAGCACCACCGACGAAATCAAACGCAAGGCGCGCGAGCATGGCCATACGCTGCGTCAGGCTGCGCTGGAAGCCGCGACGCCGCGTCCGCTGTTTCACGGTACGCCAGAGCAGGTGGCCGACGGTTTGCAGCTGTGGTTTGAGAGCGAAGCCACCGATGGCTTCATCATTCAGGGCGGCACGCCAGATACCTTCGAACGCTTTGTCGATCGCGTGGTACCGATTCTGCAAGCGCGCGGTTTAACCCGCAGCGAATACCCCGGCACCACGCTGCGCGTCAGCTTTGGTTTGAAAGATCCGGTTAATCAATACACACAAAAATAAAACACGAGAAAAAACGCTATGCAGAAAAAATCCCTTATCGCGCTGCTGTTGCTGGGCATGAGCAGCGCTGTATTCGCCGAAGATGTGGCGGTGAACGGTCAGAACGTCAGTGTTGAAGCCAACAAAACGCCGATCAATACCGCGAAGAATGCAGCCGCAGTCGCACAGATCCCAGCCGGACATCGCTTCGCCGTGCCGGGCGAGTTCACCGTGGCGGTGGCCGCGCTGAACTCGCCGCCATTAACCGTATTCAGTGATGACAACAAAACCCTGCTCGGCAGCGAAGTGGATATCGCCCGCTTAGTCGCCGACAGCCTGGGTTTGAAACTCAACGTGGTGCCCACCTCGTGGGAAGACTGGCCGCTGGGCGTGGCATCGGGCAAATACGATGCGGCGATCAGTAACGTCACCGTCACCAAAGAACGCAAAGAGCGCTTCGATTTCGCCACCTATCGCAAAGATTCACTCGGCTTTTACGTCAAATCCAGCAGCCCGATTAAGGCAATCACCAAGGCGGAAGATATCGCCGGGCTGCGCATTATCGTCGGCTCTGGCACCAATCAGGAATCAATCCTGCTGGCGTGGGATAAAGAGAATCAGGCCAAAGGTTTGAAGCCGTTTACGCCGGTGTATACCAAAGACGATGCGGCACAAACGCTGGCGCTGCAGTCCGGTCGCGCCGATGCCTTTTTTGGTCCGAACGTGATTGGCGCATGGAAAGCGGCGCTGACTAAGCAGACGCGTTTGGTTGGCAGCGTTGATGGTGGCTGGCCGAAAGCGGCGCACATCGCGGTGACGGTGAAGAAAGATGGCGGCCTGGTGCAGCCGATCAACACCGCGCTGAATGGCGTAATCAAAAATGGCGATTACGACAAGGTGCTGAAGCGCTGGGGTGAAGGCGTTGAGCGTATCGACAGTTCAGAAATCAATCCGGCCGGATTGGGCGATTAAGGAGGCCGCATGAGCGAGCAACTGTTCCGCGAAGTGTCACCGGAAGCGCCTGAGCTGCAACCGATTTTGACCGGGCTGTTTGGTGAATACACCGCACGCTACGGCGCGTTCTTCACCAGCAAAAAAGAGGTTGAGCTGACTGAATGGTATTTGCCGCCGCGCGGGCTGTTTATCGTGCTGGAGCGTGACGGCGAGATCATCGCGATGGGCGCGTACAAACCTTATGACGCGGTGACCGCCGAGTTTAAACGCATCTGGACGCGCAGCGATCTACGACGTCAGGGATTGGCGCTGCTGATTCTGCAGGAACTGGAGCGTCGCGCGCTGCGTGCAGGCTACCAGCGCGTGTTTCTCACCACCGGTTTCCGCCAGCCGGAAGCGGTGAAGTTGTATATCGGCCACGGTTATCAGCCGCAGTTTGAGCTGCTGGAGGATATGGAAGTCTACAGCCAGCCGCCACACGATGGACGCTTGCGCTTCCTGAAAGTGATTGATGTGCATAGCGTGGCGCAGGCCAGCTAAGGAGTTGCCATGAGTAATGAACTACAACGTTTAACCGTGGTGCCGGCGCGTTATCCGGCACGTACCGTCGGCGCGATTGTCGCACTGTTTATTCTGGCCAGCGTGATTGATTCGGTTGCTTTCAATCCGCGCTGGGAATGGGACGTGTTCGCCAAATGGTTTTTTGATCCGGTGATCCTCAGCGGTTTAGGGCAAACGCTGCTACTGACGCTGTTTGGCACCCTCCTCAGCCTGATTTTTGGCGGCTTGCTGGCGCTGGCGCGCCTCTCGTCATCGTGGCTGCTCAGCACGCTGGCGTTCGGCTATATCTGGCTGTTCCGCTCGCTGCCGCTGATTGTGGTGCTGATCATCCTCTACAACTTCTCCTATCTGTACGACACGCTGTCGCTCGGCATTCCGTTTACCGCGCTGTCGTGGGGCCACTTCCAGACCATCAACGTGCTCGGCCAGTTCCCGGCGGCAGTGATTGGTTTGACGCTGGTGCAGAGCGCCTACAGCGCCGAAATCATTCGCGGCGGTTTTTTGGGTGTCGATCACGGCCAGTTTGAAGCAGCGTCGGCGCTGGGATTGTCCTCCACGCGTCGCACCTTCCGCATCATTCTGCCGCAGGCGCTGCGCGCGATTATTCCCACCACCTTTAATGAAATCATCAGCCTCGCCAAAGGCACTTCGATGGTTTATGTGCTGGCGATGCCGGAACTGTTTTACACCATTCAGATGATCTACAACCGCACGCAGCAGGTGATTCCGCTGCTGATGGTCGGCGCGGCCTGGTATCTGATTATCACCACCGTATTGTCACTGCTGCAACACAGCGTTGAGCGCTGGCTGGCGCGCAGCGTCACCCGTGAACCGCAGCCGTCGCGCTGGCGTCAATGGCGTAACCGCAGCGCCAAACCTTCAACCGAGGAGCTTTCCCATGTCCGAAGCCATTGATTACCGCAATCTGCATAGCGCTGGCGCCATTAGCATCACCGGCGTGAGCAAGTCGTTCGGCAAACTGAAAGCGCTGGATGATGTGTCGCTGGAGCTGGAACCGGGGTCGGTGACGGTGATTCTCGGGCCTTCCGGCTCAGGTAAATCGACGCTGCTGCGCACCATTAACCATCTGGAGCGCGTCGATGAAGGTTATATCCAGATCGATGGCGATTACATCGGTTATCAGCGGCGCGGCGACAAACTGTATGAGCTGAAAGAGCAGGCGATTCTGCGTCAGCGCATCAACGTTGGCTACGTGTTCCAGAACTTCAATCTGTTCCCGCATCTGACGGTGCTGGATAACCTGATTGAAGCGCCGATTGCGCATCGTCAGCTGTCGCGCCGTGAAGCGATTGATCGCGCCGGTGAGTTGCTCGATGTGGTGGGCTTGCGCCATAAAGCCGATGCCTGGCCTCGCCATTTGTCGGGCGGCCAGCAGCAGCGTATCGCCATTGCGCGTGCCTT
>NZ_DAMBSA010000318.1:0-5507 GCF_032054795.1 Pantoea sp. CTOTU49201 | reverse complement strand
GTTGGCGACAAACTGATCGAGATAACGCTGAATCACGTCGCCCGTTGCCGGGATGAAGTTGGTAAAGATGAAGTTCTTCAACTGCACGCTGATATCCGAGAACATCGGAAAAGCAGCAAACAGCGCGAACACCACGGCAATCAGCGGCACCAATGCCAGCAATGAAACGTAGGCGAGATTACCCGCCTGCGTTGTCATGTTGTCATCGTCAATGCGTCGCCACAGCAGTTTTACCCACAAATAAAAGGCATGCGCCGAGTGGCGCAGATGTCGTTGGTTCAGCACTCAGAGACGACCCGCAAACCAGTCCGGCACGGTTTTTTCATCAACCACCAGCACGCTTTCAATGCCAAGCGCGCGCGCAGCGTCGATGTTGGCCTGGTTATCATCGAAAAACACCGCCTGATTGGCCTGATAACCTTCGTGCTGCAGCACATAGTTATAGATGCGCGCTTCCGGCTTACGCATGCCGATATCCTGCGACATATAAAGATGATCGGCCGCCTGTTGAACATCGGGATATTGGGTTGGCCAGAACTCGAAGTGCAGCTGATTGGTATTCGACAGGATTACCACGCGCTCGCCATTGGCACGCAGCTTGTTCATGATCGCCAGCGTTTCCGCACGTACGCCGACAAAGACTGCCTGCCAGCCAGCGGTGAATTGCGGATAGCTCAGCGCGATATCCAGCTGGTCGCAGATACGTGCAGCAAATTCCGGATCGCTGATTTCACCGCGTTCGTGTTGCTCAAAAGCCTCATCCATGCGGAAACGACTTTGCAGCGTGGATAACGGCACGCGCCCCAAATCGCTCCAGACGCCGAGCACACGATTGAAATCGATATCAACAATCACATTGCCTAAATCAAAGATGTACAGCATGACGCCTCTCCTTTTCGTTCCCTGGATCATTCACTTTAGCGGCAAAAGTGGGAGCTGAACAGGGACGAAAGGTGGGAAATCAGTAATCTGGAAGCGGAGCCAAACTTCATTAAGCGAGCGTTGCAGCGGGTTGCAGGCATAAAAAAGCCCCGCAAGTGCGGGGCTCAATATCAGACTGTTTCGCTTACTCTTTGCTGCCGCGAGAAGAACGCTTACGATCGTTCTCGGTCAGGTGACGTTTACGAATACGGACTGACAATGGAGTCACTTCTACCAGTTCGTCATCATCGATGAACTCGATAGCCTGTTCCAGCGTCATTTTCTGCGGTGGAACCAGAGTGGTGGCTTCGTCAGTACCTGACGCACGCATGTTGGTCAGTTTCTTACCGGTCAGGCAGTTTACTGTCAGGTCGTTAGAACGGCTGTGAATACCGATGATCTGGCCTTCATACACTTCCGCACCGTGCCCCAGGAACAGCTTACCGCGATCCTGCAGACCGAACAGGGCGAACGCTACCGCTTTACCCTGACCGTTTGAGATCAGTACGCCGTTCTGACGCTGGCCCACTTCGCCCGGACGAACGTCGTCGTAGTGGCTGAAGGTGGAGTACAGCAGACCGGTACCTGAAGTCATGGTCATGAATTCGTTACGGAAGCCGATCAGACCACGGCTTGGGATCATGTAGTCGAGACGTACACGGCCTTTGCCATCTGGATCCATGTTTTTCAGGTCGCCTTTACGCTCACCCATCGCTTGCATCACAGAACCCTGATGGGTTTCTTCGATGTCGAGGGTCACGTTTTCGAATGGCTCCTGCTTACGGCCTTCGTGCTCACGGAAGATTACTTTCGGACGGGATACCGCCAGTTCGAAACCTTCACGACGCATGTTCTCGATCAGAACTGACAAGTGCAGCTCACCACGACCAGAAACGCGGAACGCATCCGAATCTTCGGTTTCTTCAACGCGCAGTGCCACGTTGTGTACCAGCTCTTTGTTCAGACGCTCCAGAATCTGGCGCGAAGTCACGAACTTACCTTCTTTACCGCAGAACGGTGAGGTGTTCACGTTGAAGAACATGGTTACAGTTGGTTCGTCGACGCTCAGGGCTGGCAACGCTTCCACATTCTGCGTGTCGCAGATGGTGTCAGAGATGTTCAGCTCGCCCAGACCGGTGATCGCGATGATGTCGCCCGCTTCCGCCAGGGTGCTTTCGATACGCTCCAGACCAAGGTGGCCCAGCACTTTACCGACTTTACCGTTACGGGTTTTGCCTTCGCTATCAATGATAGTGACTTGCTGGTTCGGCTTCACGGTACCGCGCTTGATGCGGCCGATGCCGATCACGCCCAGATAGTTGTTGTAGTCCAGCTGCGAGATTTGCATCTGCAGTGGCGCTTCAACTTCAACCTGAGGTGGAGAAACGTGGTCAACGATCGCCTGATACAGCGGGGTCATGTCGTCAGCCATGTCGGTGTGTTCCAGACCCGCGATACCATTCAGCGCCGAAGCGAAGATGATCGGGAAGTCCAGCTGCTCGTCAGTCGCATCCAGGTTAACGAACAGGTCAAATACCTGATCAACAACCCAATCAGGACGCGCGCCCGGACGGTCAACTTTGTTGATAACCACAATCGGCTTCAAACCATGAGCAAATGCTTTCTTGGTTACGAAGCGGGTTTGCGGCATAGGGCCATCCATCGCATCTACAACCAGCAGCACCGAATCCACCATGGACATGACGCGCTCCACTTCACCACCGAAGTCGGCGTGTCCTGGGGTATCAACGATGTTGATACGGTAGTCATTCCATTTGATGGCGGTGTTTTTTGCGAGGATGGTAATCCCACGCTCTTTCTCCAAATCGTTGGAGTCCATTACGCGCTCAGTCGCTTCGGTACGAGCATCAAAAGTACCGGACTGTTGGAGCAGCTTGTCAACCAGGGTGGTCTTACCATGGTCAACGTGCGCGATGATGGCGATGTTACGCAAATTTTCGATCACAGCTTTGCCTCAGGCATTATAGAAATAACGCGGTATTGTACACGGATTAAGCGGAAGACTGAACATGATCACAGATTTCGCCGAAAGTTTCTCGTAGCGCTGGTTTTTAGCACCGTTTGCGGTGCATTAATCTGCACTGCGATGGCAATTTGCACCAATTTAGTGCTTAACTTCACCTATTGCGCACCATTACGATGCATGCAATCCATCCTGGTGCAGCCTTCGACTCACGAAAGGGCGCATTGTAGCGCCATTTTCACCATTGTCATAAAGTTGGCACAGAATTCGCTTTATATATTTTAAGCGAAAACGACAGTTATAAAACGGTTGATAGAGCTTGCCGAGATCTTTGGTTAGGAATGGTCAGCAGTCATGACACATTCCCGGCAACGAAGTTCTCTCACCATGACGATAATGACCATTTCCAGGAGAGTTGAGTATGTCCGCTGAACACGTTCTCTCGATGATGAACGAGCATGAAGTTAAGTTTGTTGACCTGCGTTTTACCGATACTAAAGGTAAAGAACAGCACGTTACTATCCCTGCTCACCAGGTTAACGCTGACTTCTTCGAAGAAGGCAAAATGTTCGATGGCTCCTCCATCGGTGGCTGGAAAGGCATTAACGAATCAGACATGGTACTGATGCCGGATGCAACCACTGCAGTAATGGATCCGTTCTTCGAAGACTCGACCCTGATCATCCGTTGCGACATCCTTGAGCCAGGCACACTGCAGGGCTACGACCGTGACCCACGCTCCATTGCTAAGCGCGCAGAAGAGTTCCTGCGTTCTTCAGGCATCGCGGATACCGTGCTGTTTGGACCAGAACCAGAGTTCTTCCTGTTCGATGACATCCGTTTCGGTTCTTCTACTTCAGGTTCACACGTTGCTATCGACGATATCGAAGCAGCATGGAACACCGGTAAAGAGTACGAAGGCGGTAACAAAGGTCACCGTCCAGGTCTGAAAGGCGGTTACTTCCCAGTGCCACCGGTTGACTCAGCACAGGACATCCGTTCTGCAATGTGTCTGACCATGGAGCAGATGGGTCTGGTGGTTGAAGCTCATCACCATGAAGTAGCAACTGCTGGTCAGAACGAAGTGGCAACCCGCTTCAACACCATGACCAAAAAAGCTGACGAAATTCAGATCTACAAATACGTGGTGCACAACGTTGCTCACGCGTACGGCAAAACTGCAACCTTCATGCCTAAGCCAATGTTCGGCGATAACGGTTCTGGTATGCACTGCCACATGTCCCTGTCAAAAGGCGGCGTGAACCTGTTCTCTGGCGACAAGTACGGCGGCCTGTCTGAAACTGCTCTGTTCTACATCGGCGGTATCATCAAGCACGCTAAAGCGATCAACGCCCTGGCGAACCCAACCACCAACTCATACAAGCGTCTGGTCCCAGGCTACGAAGCGCCAGTTATGTTGGCTTACTCTGCCCGTAACCGTTCTGCTTCTATCCGTATTCCAGTGGTTGCTAGCCCGAAAGCACGTCGTATCGAAGCACGCTTCCCGGATCCAGCGGCTAACCCATACCTGGCATTCACCGCGCTGCTGATGGCCGGTCTTGATGGTGTTATCAACAAGATCCACCCTGGCGATGCGATGGACAAAAACCTGTATGACCTGCCTCCGGAAGAAGAAGCTGAGATTCCAAAAGTTGCAGGTTCTCTGGAAGAAGCACTGAACGCACTGAACGAAGACCGCGAGTTCCTGACCCGTGGCGGTGTATTCACTGATGACGCTATCGATGCATACATCGAACTGCGTAAGCCAGACGTTGACCGCGTGCGTATGACTCCGCACCCAGTTGAGTTCGAACTGTACTACAGCGTTTAATTTAAAAATTTCAGCTCACTGTTCACGCTCTCTTTTTGCAGCGTGAACAGCCTGAAAGATTTTTATATTGCCGTGGAAACTTTAGCCCATCTCCGGATGGGCTTTTTTCTCCGCGCATTCATGGTTCGAAGCACAGATTTCCGTCCTGAAAGGCTATAATGCACTAAATTAGTGCAGAGGAACGCTGTATGGCAACTGGCACGCTGCCCGACGCGGGGCAGATTCTCAACTCCCTGATCAACAGTATTTTGCTGGTCGATAACGATTTAGTTATCCATTACGCCAATCCGGCGGCTCAGCAATTACTGGCGCAAAGCTCACGTAAATTGTTCGGCACGCCATTACCGGAATTAACCGGCTATTTTTCGCTGAATATTGAGGTGATGAGCGAGAGTCTCGGAGCTGGCCAGGGCTTTACCGATAGCGAAGTCACGTTGGTGGTCGATGGTCGCGCGCACATTATGTCGCTCACGGCACAGCGCTTACCGGATGGCTTTATTCTGCTGGAAATGGCGCCGATGGATAATCAACGTCGTCTCAGCCAGGAACAAATTCAGCATGCTCAGCAGGTCGCTGCCCGCGATTTAGTGCGCGGTCTGGCGCATGAAATCAAAAACCCGCTGGGAGGATTACGTGGCGCCGCGCAGTTACTGACTCGCGCGTTACCCGATCCTTCACTGCATGAATATACGCGCATCATTATTGAGCAAGCCGACCGACTGCGTAATCTGGTTGATCGTCTGCTCGGCCCGCAACAACCGGGCTTGCACG
>NZ_DAMBSA010000317.1:3139-5520 GCF_032054795.1 Pantoea sp. CTOTU49201 | reverse complement strand
GGGCATTGCTGTTGATAAAAGAGAACGGGTATTTGACGCATTTTATCGCATTGAAGGAAGCGATATTTCTGGCTCTGGTTTGGGATTGTCTATTGTCAGCGCCATTGTGACGCGCATGAAAGGGCAAGCGAAGCTCACTGCAGCAACGTCCTCCGCGACGGGGCTGAAGGTGAGCATTGCTTTACCACTTTTTTAATTTTCACAAGGAATAAATATGATTCTCACCTCAGAGACAGCAGAGAATATTAATGACTCGCTCTTTCTTATGATTAACGCTCCGGCTCATGCCTCGAGTTTATTACTGACATTAGGGAATATCTGCGCCTCCTGGTTAATTTTTATTTTCCCGCTGAGCTTGCTGGTCTATTGGTTTAGCTTTAAACCCGAGAATCAACGCGTGGCAATGCAGGCGCTTACCGCTGGCATCGTGGCATTGTGCGTAAATATGGTTATCGGTTATTTCTTCCCGCATCCAAGGCCGTTTATGGTACCGATTGGCCACACTTTCCTTAGTCATGCTGCTGATGCTTCTTTCCCCAGCGATCATATGACGCTGGCCTGCGCCATTACCTTCAGTTTGCTGTTTAGCAGAAAAATACAGGCTGGCTTGAGCCTGTTGTTGCTGAGTCTGTTTATCGCCTGGGGACGTATTTATATGGGCGTGCATTTCCCGGCCGATATGCTTGGTTCAATCACGGTAGCGTTATTGTGTTGCTGGGGCGTGAAGAAAGCAGAAAACCGTTTAGAACCGCTTTTTGCTCACCTTTATCGACTGAACAATTCTCTCTTCGGTCATCTGCGGATTAACCGGGAAAAAAGCTGAGTAGCTATCATGGTGATTGAAACCAGGCGAATTATTCGCAATCCCTATCTCTTATTAATTGTCTGTTGTGCGGTGCTGTTTGGTATTCCGCTCAGTGCATGGGTGCTGCACTGGAATTGGAATGCCAGCCAGCAATCAGCGGGGCTTTTTGGCTTTTATCTGCTGACACAAACTGTTTCACGACCTTATGGCATCATTACCGCCGCTTTGTTGGTGGGTGCGCTGATCTATGCATTGCGCATTCGCAAAGCCGAATGGTTTAAATATGCTGTGGTGCTATTACTGCCGATTATTTTGGGACAGTTAGCCGTGAATATGATTAAGAGAACTACGCCTGAACCACGGCCTTATATAGTGTGGTTGAGCCAAACAGACAGCGAGATAGACCGTCATTTTTATCAGGTGGATAGCGCAGAGCGGCAGGCGATGTTGAGTAAGCGGTTAGAGAGAATCAGCGTTATCCCGCAGTGGCAGAAGCAGCATTGGCTAAATCAAACCGATTCAGCTTTTCCATCGGGGCATACGGCGTTTGCTGCCACCTGGGCGCTGATGGCGGTGAGTTTACTTCTCGCGCGCGGGAAAACGCTGCTGGCCACGATCATCATGCTGTGGGCGATGGGCGTGATCACCAGCCGTCTTTTATTGGGGATGCATTGGCCCGGCGATCTCTTTACCTCAATCATGATTGCGTTTTATTTGAGTCTTCCAGCGGTTTATTTTCTGTGCCGGGAGGAAAGCAGAAGAAAAGCGCCATCTCTCTAAGCGTTACTCAAAGCGATAATTTCATTTGCGCCAGTTTATCGAAGCCCACCGAACAGAAAGGAAAGGGGAGGATGACAAATTTGTCATGTAACTCATGCCGGCAAAAAAAAACGCCACAGCGTGGCGTTTTTAGGCAGAGAACCAAAGGGTGAGAAAACTCACCACGGCGAACGCGCTAACCGCAACCGCCGCATATTCACTGAATGGTCGGGACATCATCAATCTCATCGAAATTTCCTCTTAAGGTGAGGCTATTTTCATTAATGAAGATTAAGTGAACCTTAGGTTGATGAGTGAGGTGGCGGAAATTTGTAGACATTGCGTTGATGGCGGCCAGGTGCGCATAAATGCGCACCCTACGAAATCTGTAGGGTCGCCATTCATGGCGACCGTTTCACATATCAAATGACGCGCAACGGAAAAAACACCCATAACTTGTTAATTATGCGTCCAATAAGTTCCCGTTTCAGGCAGCGGCAGGAACTGTTGATTCATCTCCTCTAACGTCTCTTCCGGTGAGATATCGTGAAAAAGCGTGGGATGAAACGTTTTGGCAAAAAATTCCGCCGCCAGCAGGTGCCACGGACTCATATAAAAGTTCTGCCAAAACGCATAGGCGCGCTGCTGTTGTACCGCCGATAACACCGAAACGGTCGCATCATTGGAAAGGGCATGCAGGAAGCTTGCTCGCGCGGCAGCGGCATCCACTTGCGGTCCGAGCTGCAAAAAGCCGGGTTCGCTGGGCGCTGCTGAACCGGTGGCGATATAGATAGCCGGATTGGCCGCGATCACCGCT
>NZ_DAMBSA010000317.1:0-3129 GCF_032054795.1 Pantoea sp. CTOTU49201 | reverse complement strand
TTCTGGATTGAGCTGCCCAAATACCGCTGGAAAGCGTCCCGCCGCGATATTATCCCCACCGGCAAACGCGATTAAATCAGCCAGATTGCCATGCGCCACGGTAGTACAACATTCCGCCTTTTTACCGAGGTGCAACTGCAACATCACTCTGGGACGCTCGCCCTGATAGCTCGCCAGACGTTCGCGAATGCGCTGCATATGCTGCTGATAAAACGCAATAAAGCGTTCGCTTTTCGCCTCATCGTTCAACGCAGCTCCCAGCGTGCGCAGGCTGCCTACGGTGTTTTTCAGCGGATCAACGCGGAAATCGAGAAACAGCACCGGAATGCTTGCCGCCGCCAACTGTTGCATAAAGGCTGAGTTATTCGGCGGCGTGCGCGCATACACCGGCAAAATCACCAGATCCGGTTGCAGGGCGATGATTTTTTCCACGTTCAGCTGGGAAAAGTTGGAGTTACCGATTTGCGTGATGCTGGCGATCTGCGGAAAGGCTTTGACGTAGCGATCCCAGGTTTGTTTATCAAGATTGTGCAGATCGGCGGGCCAGCCCACCACGCGTTTAGCGGGATTTCCCTCTTCTACCAGCGCCAGCGTATAGATCATGCGGCTTTCACCAATCACCAGACGCTGCGGATTATCCGGCACCTCAACCTGGCGGCCTAAACTGTCTGTGAGCAATTTGCCCTGAGCGATCCAGGGCAGAATCAGCAGCAAAGCCAGCAATATTCGTCTCATTATTCTGCTCTCTGATGGCTCCGCCCACGACGGCGGAGCGGATCATGTTAGAAATCGACTGACGCCTGCAGATACATCACGCGCGGCTCACCTTCAATGACGCGCAGATTTCCGGCGCTGGATTCGTAATATTCGCGGTTAAGCAGATTCTTCACGTTCAGCTTCAACTGCGTATGTTTACCGATCAGCTGGCTATCCCAGGCGATAAAGGCATCCGCCACGGTATAAGCCGGCATCACAAAGCTGTTTTCCGGATCGCCTGCCCGCGTACCGACATAACGTCCACCGCCGCCGAAGCGCAATTCGCCCGGCAACCATGAGAAGCGCAGCGTATGGCTCAGATACAAACTGCCCATATTGGTTGGGGCATTCACCAGCCGGTTGCCGACGTTATCTGGGTTCACGTTGTCCGCCACGATTTCGGTTTTGTCGTAGCTGTAGTTGGCAATCAGATTCCAGTCCGGCGTAATTTCACCGTTGATCTCCAGTTCAGCGCCGGTTGAGCGCGCTTTCGGAATATTACGCGTCACGCCGTTGATGAAAATCGACATATCGGTCTCATCTATGCGATACAGCGCCAGCGTTGCGGCCAGATTCGGCGCCACTTGCCACTTCGATCCCACTTCCCAGGTGCTGCCTTTTTCGGTTGATGCCACATCGCCGTTATCATCGGTTTGCGTCGAAGGCGTAAACGATTTGCTGTAGCTGCCATACAGCGACACATCCGGTAAAACCTTATACACCACACCAAGTTGCGGCAGGAAGGCGTTACCGCGATCGTTGAGCGTTGTCTCTGGATCAATAAAGCCATTGCTGGAAGTTTGCGTATAGCGTTGGAATCTGCCTCCCAAAACGGCAATCCATTTATCAGTGAGATGAATGCTGTCTTTAGCAAACAGCGAACGGCTATACAGATTGGTGCGCAGGTTGCTGATGCTGTCGTTATAAGTGCTATCGCTGAGAATCGGTTCTTCACCGTAAACCGGATCGTACATATTGAAGCTGCGTGAAACGCTGCCGCGATAGGAACGCGCTTTGTAGGTTTCATTCTGCTCATAATCGACGCCCAGCAGCAGATCATGTTGCATACCCGCAAGGGTTGGCGATCCACTAATGTCCCAGGAAACGTACTCGGTTTGATGGTTGAAACCACGGTTGGCATCGGCACGACGCGAGACGATACCGGTGCTAGTGTTAATTGCAGTGGCGCGCACTTCGTTGCTGTCATAACGGCGCTGCATCCAGCCGTAATTGAGGTGCGTTTCCCATACGTCATCGAGGTTATAGCCGTAGCTCACGTTAAGGCGTTTGTTTTTGCCCCATGCATGGTTGGCATAGTCGTCCAGACGACGGTTATAAGGGATATCAACCGGTTTGCCGCCGATAAATGCTGTGCCACGGTCGTAAGGCACGTCATATTTATACTCGACGTAACTGACGTTGAAGTTGGCACGATCGCCGTACCAGCTCAGTGAAGGGGCCAGCAGCGTGTGTTCATTGACACCAAAATTGCGCCAGTAATCTTCGCGCTGGCGCTCCGCTACCATGCGGAAGGCGAAGCCGTTGCCGAGCGGCCCGGTGACATCGACCATACCGGTGCCGCCGCCGAAGCTGCTGGATTCACCGCTGATATGCGTATTCCATTGATACTGCGGTTTTTTACTCACCAGATTGATGATGCCGCCGGGATTGAGAATGCCGTACAACAGCGATGAAGATCCTTTCAGCACTTCGACATGATCGATGCTGGAATCCATGGTCAATCCCTGATTGCTGCGCACGCCATCAATGAAGATTGAACCATCGGTGTTGGAGCCGAATCCACGTTTAACGAAGCCATCTTCGGTACCGCCCAGCGTATTGCCCTGCGTCACGCCGCTGACAAACTTCACCGCATCGTTGAGGCTAGTGACCTGATAATACTTCATTACCTGCGGTGTCACCACGCTGATGGACTGCGGTGTTTCACTGCGTGGTGTCGCGGTGCGTAACGTGGCAGCCGCGTCATCCTGGTTATAACTGCTGGTGGAAGAGGGCTGATCGGCCGTAACGGTTAATGTTTGTTCGGCTGCAGCGGCAGAAGCGCTATACAGCAAGGTTGAAGCCAGTAAAACCTGAGAGCCAGAGAGCGTATATTTTACCGCTGGTGAAAAACAGCAAAGACACTTCATTAGTTTAAATCCGCATCAAAATAGGAATATTTAGAAGCGAAGATAGTAATGAGATTGATTTTCATTTGCAACAAAATTGTGGCGCTAATTTAGCGGGTTATGGTTTTTTTAAATAATTAATGGGTTTGCATCAGATATCGTAAAATTTATGATTTGCAATATGAAAATATAATGTAGCTATAAAACCCTTTGTTATTCATTTAAATATTGGTGTTTTGTAGTA
>NZ_DAMBSA010000316.1:2789-5543 GCF_032054795.1 Pantoea sp. CTOTU49201 | reverse complement strand
ACTAAAGCGCCTAAACGCGTAAATAAACCCAGCGCCAGAAGTAATCCAAACAGAGTTTCACAACTGGCGACAAACACCGACATGAACTCTGGAAAGGGAATGCCGGCTTCAGTGATGGTTTCCAGCATCAGCGCCTGATTAGCCGCAACAAACACTTTGTTAAAACCGGATGCGAAGAAGAACAAACCGAAAGCGACGCGCATGAGCGTCAACGGCAGGAAGCTAGCGTTTCCAGGGGATTGAAATAGAGTGAGGCATCGTGCCATCTGAAATCTCCTTAATAATTTAGGAGCGGTAGTATATCAGGATAGTCTGTTTTGGTGCTGTCTTAAGGCAAATTTCGCTGACGTCGCTACGTGAATTCTGCCAAAAGAGCAGGGTAGTACCCGCTGAAAATTCACGTAGCGCTGCCTGTTTTATCGCCAGGAATTACTTATTTTTGCCCATGGTCCAGGGATTTGGCGCTGAATCATCCGGCTTATCCGCAGCAAAATCATCCAGTGAATCCAGATAAAGTGCTTCAACTTCAGCGCGCGCCCACGGTGTGCGGCGCAAAAACTTGAGGCTCGATTTGACGCTCGGATCGCTTTTGAAGCAGTTGATATTGATAAGCTTGCCCAGTTCGGCCCAGCCATAATGGGCGACCAGCGCATTAATTTGCATCTCAAGCGTCACGCCGTGCAAGGGATCTTTGGAGCGATGATCGTTCATAGGAAATCCTTAAAATGTTGACGGCAAAGGTTACAAGAAAGCCTCGTCAGCGGCAATGGTGCGATCTTCATTGCCGTTAAATGCGGTACACTTGTTGCCAGAAAATCACTATTGGACGGTACGCTATGAACGACAAGAAAATGATTTCCATCGATCAATTCAATCTCAATGAACGCGTCGCAGTAGAAGAAGCGTTTAAAGGATTGATGGAGAAGTATCGCCAACGCACCGGCAAAGAGCCGGATGCAAAGAAAGAGAAAGATTTCACGGCGGAAGCCCGTCAGCAAATCATGACGACGAAACTGGCCAAAGAGAAAGCGCTAGCTGAGAAAGCAAAGAAAACGCCAACGCGCAGGAAGAAGCCGGAATCGCTGAAAGAGAGCGAGGTTAGCGATTTCAACTGGAAGGCATCAGTGATCAAAGGCCGCAGATAACGGCATCGTTAGTTCAACAGTCCGTTGCCAGAGATATCGCTGGTTACGGATTGTTGGTGAATGAGGTATTTGAAGGCAGGTGATGGGCTGATGGTGATTTGAGTGCGCGCTTAGGTACTTAATTTAACATAATCATGATTATGCGCACTTTAGTTATAGAGGCAAAGCTGACCTGGCCGTTCTGAGCTAAGCTTACCTGGCCGCTTCGGGCTACCTGCTGAGGAACCTGATATGGCGGCTTCTGGTGCGGAGTTTTTCACGATGAACGAAGTTAACCGGCTTAAAGTTATTCAGGACGTTGTCGACCGGCGGCTGACAACCCATCTCGCTGCTGAGCGTCTCGGTATCTCCGACAGGCACTGCCGTCGCCTGCTTCAGCGCTATCGTACAGACGGTCCGCTGGGTATGGCCGATCGGCGGCGCGACAAGCCAAGCAACTATCAGCTGCCTGCAGGCCTTGCTGAACGTGCCATTCAGATCATTCGCGAACGCTACGCTGATTTTGGCCCGACGCTCGCCTGCGAGAAGCTGGCCGAGCTGCACGGCGTGACGCTGTCTAAAGAGACCGTGCGCAAGCTGATGATGCAGTCTGGCCTCTGGATCCCGCGCAGGCATCGTGCACCAAAAATCCAGCAACCACGTTACCGCCGCGCCTGCGTCGGCGAACTGATACAGATCGACGGCTGCGATCACCGCTGGTTTGAAGAGCGCGGCCCGGCCTGCACGTTGCTGGTTTACGTGGATGATGCGACCAGCCGCCTGATGCAGCTTCACTTCGTCCGCTCCGAGTCCACGTTCACCTACTTTGAAGCCACGCGCGGCTACCTGGAGCAGCACGGCAAGCCGCTGGCATTTTACAGCGACAAGGCCAGCGTGTTCCGCATTAACAACAAGAATGCGGCTGGCGGCGACGGTCAGACGCAGTTCGGTCGCGCGATGAACGAGCTGAACATCACCGGCATCTGCGCCAACACCAGCTCTGCCAAGGGCCGCGTGGAGCGTGCGCATCTCACGTTGCAGGACCGGCTTGTCAAGGAGCTCAGGCTGCGTGATATCAGTACCCCCGATGCGGCTAACGCCTTTGCCGCTGAGTTCATGGCGGACTACAACCGGCGTTTCGCGAAGGCACCGAGGCATGATTTTGACGTACACCGTCCGCTCGATGCTGACGACAACCTGAACCAGATATTTACCTGGCGCGAGCTACGCAAGGTCTCAAAAGCGCTGACGGTCCGTTACGATAAAATGCTGTTGCTGCTTGAGGATAACGATGACAGCCGCCGCGCGATGGGGAAATATCTGGATGCCTGGCAGTACCCGGACGGCCGCGTTGAACTCAGAAGCAACGGTACGGTTCTTCCCTACTCTGCTTACGATCGGCTGTCTGAAGTGGATCAGGGAGCGATCGTGGATAACAAGCGGCTTGGCCACGCGCTGGCTGTTGCTCAGCTGATGCAGGAAAAGCGCGATAATACTCGGTCTCAGGCTCTGCCGGCTGGTAACGGACCAAGTCGCAGAAGTGCCAAGAAAAATCCGGCTAAAAAGCGGCAGCGTGCGATTAACGAAGATGATCTGGTTGAAGCTCTGATCGATTTACAGACTCAGGCTC
>NZ_DAMBSA010000316.1:0-2779 GCF_032054795.1 Pantoea sp. CTOTU49201 | reverse complement strand
TTGCATAATAACTCTGTATATTCTTTCGAGCCTCATGATATTCATAAGACGTCATTTCAATTTTATTTCCCGCTATATCCTCAAAATAAACAGACATTGAGACCTGATGGTCGCTGACGGTAAATGAAACAGAATGAGACGACAGCGTTTTCATCAGCTCACTGAAATAACAAGGTTTAACACTGAAGGCCACCGTATGCCCCGGAGACTGGTGCCGTCTTTCAAAAAGTGAAAGCGCCGCTTCATTATTCTTCAGAACTAAAGGTCCTCCCTGAGTAAACCAGAAAAACAAGGACTCATCACGAACAAATCCCAGCACTTCTTTGTACCATACCTCAGCCGCTTCTAGATTATTCACATAGAGATGAACATGGTCAATTTTCATTACAGACACGGCTACCTCGCAGGCTGATTACCAGCGATAATAATTGAGGACTGCCACACAGATTGCAAATAGCACAGCACTGAAAGAAACTTTATTTAACATAAATTCATTGAGCATCTACATTGTATATATTGGACATCTCAGATTTGCCTGAACCCGGTCATCTCTGCTTAGTTTTAACATGTTGTGAGTGCTATTTGATAATGTCACCCAGATATGGCGCTTTTGCCACCTTTTCTGGGAGATCTCTGCTGATGCTGGTGACCATGTCGAACAAAGAACTAATAGACATTGATGGAAAAGGAACCGTTCATCGATTCCTCTCCAGTCGCAAATACGCTTACGGACGTGCAGCCGTGCCATCTGGCAGGCGCGCATTGGTCCAGTCCGGAATACCGCCCGATACCGGATATTTCGCCGCCTCATTAAGATCGATATCCACGCCCAACCCCGGACGATCGCTGAGGTACGCATAGCCGCGATCAATCTCCGGACAGCCTGGGAACACTTCCTGCAGCGCCTCGTTCACCGGCGTGTATTCCTGAATGCCAAGGTTGGTGATGCTCAGGTCGATATGCAGATTTGCCGCCACGCCAATTGGTGAGATATCGCCAGGACCATGCCACGCGGTGCGCACGCCAAACAGTTCAGCAAAGGTCGCCAGTTTCTTCGCGGGTGTGATGCCGCCAATGGTGCTGACGTGGCAGCGAATATAATCGATCAGCTGGTTCTGAATTAACGGCTTCCACTCGTTAATCTGCGTGAACAGTTCACCCATGGCAATTGGCGTGCTGCTTTGGCTACGTAACTTGCTCAGCCAGTCAATATTCTCGGGCGCAACCGGATCCTCGAGGAAAAATAGTTGATACGGTTCGAGTGATTTCGCCAGCTGAATCGAAGCGATTGGCGTGATGCGCTCGTGCACATCATGAATAAACTCCACGCCAAAACCGAGTTTATTGCGCAGATGGTCAAACAGGCGCGGTACGGCGCGCGCATACGCATCCGGATCGAAATAGATGCCGTGCGTAGGATTACGCGGTGACACTTTCGGCTGGATATTGCGCGCCTTGGCCAGCTTGCTGGCGATCAAACGCAAATCATCGGTACCCGCGCCGCCATACATGCCCATCTGACAGCGCACATATTGATAGCCCTCCTCCATGCGCGCGCGAATGTTATCTTCAACTTCAATCTCATCTGCGCCGTCGCAGTGACGATAAAGCGGCACGCCATCACGACATTTGCCACCAAGCAGTTCATATATCGGCAAGTCGGCGACTTTGCCCTTCAGATCCCATAGCGCCATATCAACGCCGGAGAGCGCATTATTCATCACCGGACCATTACGCCAGTAACCGCTCACCGCCGCCGATTGCCAGATATCTTCGATACGCGCCGGGTCTTTGCCGATCAAAAACGGCTTCATGTAGTTTTCGATGGCTGCGGCGACCGCATAGATGCGCTGAGTAAACGTGGCGCAGCCTAAACCGTATAAACCGGGTTCGCTGGTTTCGATTTTAACCACCACCAAATCGATGCCGCCTGGCGCGGTAAGGATGGTTTTTACATCGGTAATTTTCAGGTTACTCATCATGATCCTCACGGTAGCTGGATAACATGCTGTATGATGTCCTACATGTTATGTGTATTAAAAAGCCCTGTTCAGGGCTTTTGGTTATTCAGTTATGGCGTACATCTTCAATGGCGTGCACGTTATGTGTCATCGCACTATTGAGCGTCTCGGCCGCCAGCGCCGCATCGCGGTTTTTCAACGCCATAAAGACTTTGATATGGGCTTCAACGCTTTCCAACGTGATGCCTAACACCCGATTCAACTCTTCCAGGTAATGCACATAAATCCCTTTCAGGGATTCCATTACGTGGATGAACACCTTGTTGTGCGAGGCTTTCACAATCGCCAGATGGAAGTCGTAGTCCGCCAGCGAGTACTTTTTGTAGTCATCTTTACTCACCAGCATGCGATTCAAGGCGCTTTCCAGCACTTTGACATCTTCATCAGTGGCGTTCTGAACTGCCAGCTCCATACATTTGAACTCGACGGTCTGACGGAAAACCCGCATATCATCAAACTCTTCCTGCGACAGATGCAGAATCGGCTGGTTATCACTGAACGATCCGTAGCGCGCCACCTCGCGGGTCACATATGTCCCCTTCCCCTGATGCGTTACCACTACGCCAAGGTCACGTAGCTTCTGCACAGCACTTCGCACGCTGACGCGGCTCACCTGAAAGGTTGCGGTCAGTTCCGCTTCAGAGGGCAACTTGCAGCCCGGCTCCCACAGACCATCCTGAATGTTCTGCTTCATCTGTTCGTAGATGACATCAACCACATTATGTTTTTGGATACTTTCCAGCGCCACGGCGTTACTC
>NZ_DAMBSA010000315.1:0-5551 GCF_032054795.1 Pantoea sp. CTOTU49201 | reverse complement strand
GCGTGGGTTGTACCTGTTGTACGGCTGTGTTTGTCCACAGATCGTCACCCATCGCCGCGTAGAGATGCCGGGCAAAATCGTCTGATGCGATGGAACAATAATCCCCGTGCAGATTGCGGCGCAGCGCGGGAAAACGCACCTGATAACCTGACCAACGCACGGTAATCAGCGGTTGCAGCCAGCGCAGCTGTTCGGCGCTGAGATCGCTGTGATGAAACGACCAGGTATGATTGCCGGCCGGATGCGCATCGCTCTCCAGCAGCAGGCATTTCAGCTGCGGCTGCAACTGACGCAGGCGCAGTGCAATCAAGCCATTCGCCAGTCCGGCACCGACCAGAATCACATCGTATTGCGCGCGCATCAGGTCGCCTCCGCCAGCACAACTTGCTGCTGGCACAGCGCCTGCTCGACGATGTCAGCCGCGCGCTGGCAACCGCCTGCACGCTGCAGTTGTGCCTGTATCGCTGACATCCGCAGCGCGTAGCGATCGTCGTTCAGCAGCTGTTGCAGATGTTGTTCCAGTTGATGAACGCGGCTGAAGCGCGATGCGCGGCGACCAACGCCATGCCATTCGATGCGCGCCGCCACGCCGGGCTGATCAAAAGCAATCGGCAGCGCCAGCATCGGCGTGCCGCATTCCAGTGCTTCCAGCGCGCTGTTTAACCCGGCATGAGTGATAAACAGCTGCGCGTGCTGTAGGGCGGCGCGTTGATCAATGAAATCCGTCACCCACGCCGCGCCAGCGAGCTCCAGTTGATGTGTCTGTTCGGCGTTTAATCCCCCGCAATGGGCGATCACCAGCGACAGCCGCAGCTGGCGGCACGCCTGCGCCAGATGCAGAAACAGCCGGAATCGATGGCCTTGCAGCGTACCCAGCGAGGCATAAACCACCGGCTGGCGCAGCGCCGGCCAAGGCGCATGAATCGGCGCAGGAGAAACCGGGACGCGCAGTGGTCCCACGGCGTGATAGCAGGCGGGCAATTGCTGACGTGGAAAATCAAAGGCCGGCACCATCTGGCTGATTTGTGCCAGCGGCGATAGGCACTGATGTAATCCGCGCCGCTCCGTCAAATTAAACGCCCGCGCGTGTTTGAGGATCACCTCGCCGTGATGACGCATGATGCGATCATAGATATCGCTGCTGGCCTGAAAACGTTTCAGCGCTTTCTCATCCTGTGCAAAACGGAAGGGCATCACCGCCAGCGGAATCCCGGCTTCACGATTGACCGGCAAGGCGCAGGCCACCGAAACAAAGGGCAGATGCAGCGCTTCAGCAACCAATCCACCTGCCGCTTCCATTTCGTCGGCGATCACGCCATCGATGTTCAACGCTTTCAGTACCGCAGGCAGTTCGCGGCACAGCATATCGGTGCAGGACGCCAGATCGTTGATCACACGAAACAGCGACAGGCCGCCCGGCGAAGCCAGCCGATGCAACACGGGCGCCAGCGAGCCGGCAGGATGCGTCTGTTGGCCGACGGCAACAAAATCGATGCGTTCGTCGCTAAGCAAAGTGCGGGCATCAGCTTGCTGGATGAATGTGATGCGATGGCCGCGCGGCAGCAGCGTTTGTGCTAACGCCTGCAACGCGTGAAAGTGGCTGTAAAGCGGCGGCGCGATCACCGCAAAGTGGCCCACCGGCTGAGCCGCGCTCAGTTGAACATCGCTAGCTGTTGATTAAACAGCGCGTGCATATATTGGCGAGTGGCGATGCCGCGATGGCAAGCGCAGGCAAGGTGTGCATCGGCGCTACGCAGGTGATCGCGCAGGCGACGCTCCGCGCCGTCAGCGCCGAGCATCTGTACCAGTGTGGATTTGCCCTGATCCTGATGCACATCTTTACCGGTGTGTTTGCAGCCGTCGGCGAGGTCGTCGAGCAGCTGAAACGCCTGGCCCAGATCCTGGGCGAAGAAGCTAAGACGTTGCCGCACCTGCGGTGAAGCGTCAGCGGCAATCGCCGCCATTTGCAGCGTGGCGCGAAACAGCACGCTGGTTTTCAGTTCGTTGGTCATGGCGATCGCTTCCGGGCTGCGGCTCTGCGTGCCGTCGTGCAGATCCTGGAATTGCCCTTGCACTAAGCCCTGCAGGCCGACGGCAGCGGAGAGTTCAGCAATCGCTTCAGATTTATGTATGGCAGGCAAACCGGGTGCAATGGCAATCACTTCAAATGCGCGGCTAAGCAGCGCGATGGCGGCGAGAATCGCCACGTTTTCACCAAACTCGCGGTGTACGGTAGGGCGACCACGACGCATCTGCGCGTTATCCATCGAGGGAATGTCATCCAGAATCAGCGATGCCGCATGCACCATTTCCACTGCACAGGCGAGATCGAGAACGCCATTTTGCGTCAGCTCGCAACCCATATCGCGCGCTGCCAGCAGCAGTAATAAAGGACGAATACGTTTGCCCTGCGCAAGTGTTCCGGCACGCATCGCGGCACGCACGCGATCGCTTTGCTGTCCCGCAGGCAGTAAATGTTCAAGATGCGCCTGTAAAATTTGCTGCAGCTGAAGGAGTTCGCTTGTCTGATGTGCTGTGGTGTCGACATGGGTGGTCATAATGGCTATCCATGGTTGGTGAATTTTTTATGCTTTTTGATTAACCGTAGACTGCGTAAGGTGAGTTCGCCAGCGAGGGCCGCGTGGTTAATCTGTGTTTCGTTTATTTCGAATATTGATTGTTTCGTTTATTGCGATTATTATTCTGTGACTGCAATTAGCAACCACAAACAATTAATTGGAAAACGCATGAAAAACTCAATTCTGGATAGCTTGAGCCTTCCGGCTCCGAAGGAGATTGAGGCCGCTTTGCGCGGACAGAGGGAGCTCGCAACGTATCTATCCACCAAGCAGGAAACACAAAAAATAACCATTCAGGATGCAGACAACGAAATGCATCAGATTGAACTGCCAACGTCAGCTCTGACACTACTGATGGCTGTTTTAGGTGAGTTAGCGGTGGGAAATGCGGTTCAGGTTGTTCCTGTACACGCAGAATTAACTACGCAGGAAGCGGCGAATATTTTAAACGTTTCACGCCCACATCTGGTGAAACTGTTAGAGCAAGGTCAGCTTCCCTACCATAAAACAGGTCGCCATCGTCGCGTGCTTTTTGCTGATCTTATGCAATTCAAAGAGAAACGTGCGCAAGAGAGCAATGAGGCAATGCAGGAATTAACAGACCAGGGACAGGATCTCAATTTCTACTGATGAACCATTCACCTTATGCGGTTGTACTGGATGCGTGTGTGTTGTATCCATCGATACTGCGCGATGTTTTGCTTCGTCTCGGTCTGACGGGGTTATACCAGCCAAAATGGACAGCCACCATTCAGGATGAATGGCAGCGTAATTTACGCATCAACAGACCAGAGATCACTGACGATCAGTTGCTACGAACTCAGGCATTGATGAATAAAGCGCTTCCTGACGCAATGGTGTCGGGATTTGAATCGCTTATTGCAGGCATTACCTTGCCAGATCCTGATGACCGCCATGTTGTCGCGGCTGCTATACGCTGCAAGGCTGAAGTCATTGTCACCATGAACCTGAAGGATTTCCCAGGAAAGCTGATGGCTGAATTCGATATTGAAGCCCTTCACCCTGACGAATTCATCATGGATTTGTTCGACTTGAATCAGGCGCTGGTTTTGAAAGCAGTGAGTGCGCAACGAGCCAGTTTCAGACATCCAGTAATGGGTGTCACGGTTTATCTGGACTCGCTATTACGACAAGGTTTACCGATGACAGTAAGCGCATTAGACAAGTTTCGTTTTCTCATTTAACAACGATTGAATCGCTATGCTGCTGCATGGCATTTATTTCAGCGTGATCTTATTAGCGAAATAAGTAACAGCAACGCCGTAACATAAATAACTCCGTTAGGCTGGTGGTAAATAAATACCGCTAATGGACAATAAAATGACGAATACTAAACCTGCCGTGCTGATTATTCAGCCGCTGATGCCGCAGTTAGATAGTAAACTCACGCAACATTTCCACTGCCATCGCTTATATGAGCAACAAGACGCTGCGCTATTTATCCAGCAGCATGGCAAAGCGATCAAAGCCATCGTTACACGTGGCGATGTTGGGGTAGAAACAGCTTTGCTGGAGCAATTGCCCGAGTGTAAAGCGATTGCTGTATTCGGCGTCGGCACCGATCGTATCGACCTTCAATACGCTGCCGCACACGATATTCAGGTCAGCATCACCCGCGATATTCTGACCGACGATGTCGCCGATTTGGCGCTGACGTTAACGTTGACGTTCTCGCGTAATCTGGTGGCTTACCATCAGTTTGCCAAATCCGGTGCATGGGAAAATAACAATGTTGAACTCTCCAGCCGCGCCAGCGGCAAAAGAATAGGTATCGCCGGATTGGGCGCGATTGGCTTGGCGATTGCGCGCCGTGCCGAAGCTTTTGGCATGGAGGTGGCGTATACCGCGCGTTCGGCGAAAGACGTCAGCTATAAGCGCTGCGACACCATTGAGCAACTGGCTGCCTTTAGCGATTTTCTGGTGCTGGCACTGCCGGGCAGCAAAGAGAATTTTCAGCTGGTCAACGCTAAGGTGCTGGCGGCGCTCGGCGAACAGGGCGTAGTGATCAACATTGCGCGTGGCACGGTAATCCATGAACCCGACCTGATCGCTGCATTGCAACAAGGAACCATTAAAGGTGCCGCGCTGGATGTTTATCCGGATGAACCGAAAATTAATCCCGCGCTACGTGAACTGGATAATGTGCTTTTAACGCCGCATATTGCCAGTGCAACTCATGAAACGCGCGCGCAAATGACCAATAATGTGCTGGAGAATTTGCTGGCCTATTTCGCCGATGGGAAGATTCTGACATCGGTATAATTTAAGTATCCGGATTAAGATGAAATTCTTATATCCAGATAAATTATCCCTATTTAGTAATAGCAATTTTCGCTCAGCCAGGCTGTTATGATAGAGGCACTTAATTCAGGAGCCCATTATGACAGCACAGAAAATTGCCATTATTGGCGGCGGCGTTATCGGATTAGCGGTGGCGCGCGCCTTAACGTTGCAGGGCGTTGAAGTCACCGTATTTGAACAACAACACATTGGTGCGGGCACCAGCAGCACCACCTTTGCCTGGGTGAACTCCAACGGTAAACAGCCGCAAAGTTATCACCTGCTTAATGCGCTCTCGATGGAAGAGCATCTCAAACTGCAGCAAGCGCAGCCGAATGGATTGCGCTGGCTGGAAACCGGCGGTACATGGGAATGGGCCGCCGAGGGCGATGCGCAACAACGTTTGCTGCAGCGTGCGACGTCGCTGCAATCGGCAGGTTATGCGGCGCGTCAAGCGTCGCCAGCGGATGTACTGCGCGATATCCCGGAGCTGCGGGCGCAGGCCATTAGCGGCAGCGTGTGGCATTTCCCGACAGAATCTGTGCTGCATCCGGCGCTCTATCTGGCGCGCTTATGGTCAGAAGCCAAAGCGCGCGGTGCGGTGCTGTACCAGCATCAGCGCATCAATAGCATCAGTGAAAGTGCCGATCGGGTTACGCTGCAGCTGGAAA
>NZ_DAMBSA010000314.1:0-5576 GCF_032054795.1 Pantoea sp. CTOTU49201 | reverse complement strand
TTTTTCCTCTGACGTGATAAGTAAAATTGAATATTACTGCGCTGCAGCTTACAGCAATAAAAAAAGGGTTCACGCTAAACATGAACCCTTATTACTTTTCACGCAGGTTTGATTTAATAAGACGGGGCTACCGTTAATTAAATCAGCTTTTCTTCAGGCACGAACTCATAAACGTTTTACGCGCATCGCCGGTGAGCTTTTTATCGCCCGCATCAGCATTACAGGTTTTCATCTTCATTTGTTGCGGCGTCATATTGCCCATTTTGCTGTCTTTTTTCAGACAGTCACTCATAAAGCTTTTACGCGCATCGCCTTTCAGATTTTGTGTACCGGCGCTCTGGTTACACATGGTCATTTTTTCCTGCTGTGCGGTTTTCTCTGCCGCACTCGCACCGCCTGCGATCAGCAAGCCTGCTGTCATTATTGCCAAAAGACACGATTTCATTACCGGATTCTCCATAGCATTATTGCCACCTAAGCATGGCACGGAATAAGCAAATACGAGAAATCGATAATGACATTCGCCTGAAAAAACAGGCGATAGCCGTTAAACGCGGGGATGGTGCAGCAACTTCTCTACGTAATTACGCAGCATGGTGGTATCGGGCGTTTCAGCAGCGGGGGCGACGGGCGGCATGGCTAATTTAATAGCGGCCTCAATGTCGTGGAATTGTTCGGGATTCAGTTTGCGCAGCATCGCGGTTAACACGATTTCTAACGCCTCAACCTGAACCACTAATTCTTTAGACTCTTCTTCTTTTTCAGCCAGCTTTAGAAGGAGTTCCGCAATCAGGTTTTTCATGCGACAAGCTCAATGAGAGAAGAAAAACAGACGTTAGCATTGCGCTGAATAAAACAACAAGGATTTTTAAGGGTTTTCAGAAAAAAACAGCCAAACGGCAGAATAAAAAAACCGGCTAGATTTCAATATGTAATAGCGAAACGTTTCACCAGACGATTAAAGATTTATTGAAACGTTTCGCTCACCTATACCCTAAATAATTCGAGTTGCAGGAAGGCGGCAAGTGCAATCATCCTCAGGAGCTTACTTCAGTAAGTGACTGAAGGTGAATGCACGCAGCCAACGCACCTGCAGCTTGAAGTATGACGGGTATTAACGTGGGCCTTCGAAGCCGCGTCCCGGACCGCCGCCACCATGACCGCCGCCCCAACCGCCGCCGCCCGGAGGAGGGAAAATACAACCGCTCAGCGCGGTGACCAGTGCCACAACTGCGGCGATTTTAATAATACGGACCATAATTACCTCGGAATGGTGAAATCGGGCTGAGTGTATGAGGCCGCATCAGGCGCGACAATACAGAATTCTCCGCAACACGGCGCTATTCATCTCTGCTCACCACGCTTAACAATTCGCTGGCACTAAAGCGGCAAAAACATCACACAGGCGGCATCGATTGATGCCATGGCGCTGCGCATAATTGCTGTCGAACACTTTACAGCCGGTGCAATTTCGCGCAATGTGAGCGCATTACAATAAATGAGATCTCATCATGAGCTTATCTGCTGTTTCCCTGAGTGAAATTCTGGCGCGTCGTGACTGGGAAAACCCGGTGATCACCAGCCTTAATCGGTTAGATGCGCATCCACCGTTTGCCAGCTGGCGCGATGAAACCAGCGCGCGCGACGATCGCCCTTCGCCTTCACGCCAGTTATTGAACGGCCAATGGACCTTCAGCTACTTCACGCAGCCTGAAGCGGTGCCGCAAAGCTGGCTGCTGCAGGATTTGCCTGGCGCCGATGCGCTGCCGGTGCCCGCTAACTGGCAGCTGCACGGTTTTGACGCGCCGATTTATACCAACGTGCAGTACCCGATTCCGGTTACGCCGCCTTTGGTGCCGCAAGAAAATCCCACTGGATGTTATTCGCTCACATTTAAAGTCGATGCTAACTGGCTGCAACAGGGCCAGACGCGCATTATCTTTGATGGCGTGAATTCGGCCTTCTTCCTGTGGTGTAACGGCCAGTGGATCGGTTATTCGCAAGACAGCCGCCTGCCCGCCGAATTTGATCTCAGCAACGCGTTGCAGCCCGGCCAGAACCGTTTAGCCGTGATGGTGTTGCGCTGGAGCGATGGCAGCTATCTGGAAGATCAGGATATGTGGCGCATGAGCGGCATCTTCCGTGATGTCAGCTTGCTGCATAAACCCGAGACGCAACTGGCCGATGTGCAGATAGAAACCGCGCTAAGCCCGGAATACCTGCGCGGCGATCTGCGCGTTAGCGTCAAAATCCACGCTGGCGATCGTCAGCCCGCGCAATGCCGTCTGCGCGTCAGCTTGTGGCGCGGCGACAGCTGCCTTGGCGAGCAGGAACAGGTGCCCGGCAGCGACATCATCGACGAGCGCGGACATTATCCTGAACGCGCCCTGCTGATCTTGCCGGTCAACCAGCCGCTGCTGTGGAGCGCCGAAACGCCACATCTCTATCGCGCGGTGGTGACGCTGCTGGATGAAAATGGCAAGGTGCTCGAAGCCGAAGCTTATGACGTTGGTTTCCGCCGCGTCAGCATTGAACAGGGGCAACTGTGCCTGAACGGCAAGCCGCTGCTGATTCGCGGTGTGAACCGCCATGAACATCACCCGGAAAACGGCCAGGTGGTGGATGAAGCCAGTATGCGCCGCGACATCGAGCTGATGAAGCGCCACAACTTCAACGCCGTTCGCTGCGCGCACTATCCCAATCATCCGCTGTGGTATCGCCTGTGCGATCAATACGGTTTGTATGTGGTGGATGAAGCCAATATCGAAACGCACGGCATGCAGCCGATGAACCGTCTTTCCAGCGACCCGCGCTGGTTCGCCGCCTACAGCGAGCGCGTCACGCGCATGGTGCAGCGCGATCGCAATCATGCCTGCATCATTATCTGGTCATTGGGCAACGAATCCGGTCACGGCAGCACGCATGATGCGCTCTACCAATGGGTGAAAAGCAGTGATCCAACGCGTCCGGTGCAGTACGAAGGCGGCGGCGCCAACACGGCTGCCACCGATATCGTCTGCCCGATGTACGCGCGCGTCGATCAGGATCAGCCTTTCCCAGCGGTACCCAAGTGGTCGCTGAAAAAGTGGATTGGTCTGCCGGGCGAAACGCGTCCACTGATCCTGTGCGAATACGCGCACGCAATGGGCAACAGCTTTGGCGGTTTCGCTATATACTGGCAGGCCTTCCGCCAGTTCCCACGCTTGCAGGGCGGCTTCGTCTGGGATTGGGTTGATCAAAGCCTGACGCGCTATGACGCCAACGGCGAAGCCTGGCAAGCCTACGGCGGGGATTTTGGCGATAAGCCAAACGATCGCCAGTTCTGCATGAACGGGCTGGTTTTTGCCGACCGCTCACCGCATCCGGCGCTGTTTGAAGCCCAGCGCGCGCAGCAGTTCTTCCAGTTCCAGCGTGACGCTAACCAGCCATATCGCTTTACCGTTAGCAGCGAATATCTGTTCCGCCGCAGCGATAACGAAGTGCTGCGCTGGTCGATTGAGCAGGATGGCGTTGCCATCGTCAGCGGTGAATTGCCGCTCGATCTCGCCGCACAAGGCAGCCAGACGTTTACGCTGCCGGCCAGTGAAGATTTGCAGGGCAACGCGTGGCTGAATCTCGCTGTGCATCAGGTCAACGCCACGCCGTGGTCCGAAGCGGATGCGCGCGTTGCGTGGGATCAGTGGCCGCTGCCCGCTGCGCTACCAGTACGCGTTGTAGAGACCGGTGTTACCGCGCCAGAACTGATCGCCAATCACGATCTGGTGGCGGTGGTGCTGCCGCAGCAGCGCTGGCACTTCTCGCGCCGCAGCGGCGAGCTGGTGCAATGGTTTGTCGATGATGAAGAAACGCTGCTCACGCCGCTGCAGGAGTGCTTTATTCGTGCGCCGATTGATAATGATATCGGCACCAGCGAGGCCGCCAATGTTGATCCTAATGCGTGGGTCGAGCGCTGGAAGCGTGCGGGCTACGATGAGTTAGATGCGGTGTTGGTGGATATGCAGGTCGACAGCCTGAAACACAGCGTGCTGATTGAAACCTGGCATCAATGGCACGCCAACGGCCAACTGGCTTTCACCAGCCACAAACGCTATCAAATCAATGCAAACGGTGAGTTGTCTATCAGCGTCAAGGTGGAACAGGCCGCCGGTCTGCCGCCACCAGCACGCATCGGGCTGCGCTGCCAACAGGTCAAGTCACCGCAGCAGGTGAGTTGGCTCGGTTTGGGTCCGCACGAGAACTATCCGGATCGCCAGCTGGCGGCGCAGTTCTCACGCTGGCAGCTGCCGCTGGCGGCGCTCAATACCGCGTATGTGTTCCCCGGTGAAAATGGCTTGCGCTGCGGCACGCGTCAGTTACACACCAATAGCTTGCAGGTCAGCGGCGACTTCGCCTTCTCGCTCAGTCGCTACAGCCTTGAACAGCTGCGTGAAACCTCGCATCGCCACTTATTGCAGCCAGAGAATGGCTGCTGGCTGCACCTCGACGGCTTCCACATGGGCGTCGGCGGTGACGATTCATGGAGTCCAAGCGTTAGCCCGGAGTTTTTGCTTTCTCAGCAGCGCTGGCACTACGCGCTGACGTTGCGTCAGTAGGTTTTTCTGCGGTTTCACGCTGGCTCAAAGGTGGAGTCAGCGTGGTTTTCGGCCGACGATAGAAGCGGCGCAGGAAGATCACGTTAACCATCACCACCATCGCCGTGGCGAAGAACACCCAGCGATAGCCGGTTGCCGCCGATACCGCCGCGCCCAGCAGCGGTCCCGCCACATTCCCCAGATACATAAACGATTGGTTGTAGCCGAAAATACGCCCGGTGACGTTATCGCGTGAATGCCGCACCAGCAGTGTTTGCACCGCCGGCATCATCGCGCCATCGGCAAATCCCAGCAGGAAACGCAGCACGCCCAACTGCGTCGCGCTGGTGACAAACGACATTGCCACCAGCAGCAGCAACGACACAATCATAGTGGCGATCAGAATGCGCTGCGTACCAATCCGATCGCCGAGTTTACCCAGCCGTGGCGCGGAGATCAGCGCCGATACGCCCGGCAGCGCGGCAATCACCCCGCTGAGAAACGCGATGTTCTGCGCATTCGGTGCCAGCTCGCGCACAAACAGCGTCAGGATCGGATTCACCGAGCCGTTGCACATCTGAATCACCATGGTGGTGAAGAACAGGCAGATCATTAAGCGCGGATTATCGAGGCTGCGAAACACTTCGCGCCCGCTCAACTTGTCCTGCTTGCTGACCGGCGTATAACCGGTCTCTTTTATCAGGAACAAGGTGACGAGAAAACTCACCATCAGCAATACGGCCGTGACGATAAATACCATGCGCAAACCGAGCCAGTCCGCCAGCAAACCGCCAATCATCGGCCCGAGGATCACGCCGCTGATCTGCCCGGTGGAAACACAGCTCAGCGCCCAGCCGCTGCGTTCACGCGGTACCTGCGCCGCCACCAGCGCCATCGCATTGGGAATATAGCCGGAGGTAAGCCCCATCAGCGCACGCAACAGCAACAGCTGCCACGCCTGAGTGACAAACGCCTGCAGCAGAATCACCGCGCCCATGCCGAACG
>NZ_DAMBSA010000313.1:0-5599 GCF_032054795.1 Pantoea sp. CTOTU49201 | reverse complement strand
CAGGCATGTACTTAAACAGGAAGCGACGATCCTGACCAATACTGTTGCCGCAAATTGGCGAGGTGTTCGCCGGCACCCACTGCTTCAGGAACTCGATGGTGGCCAATTCTGCTGCACGGTCGCCATGCTCGCTGGCTTTAACACGCGCTACCAAACCGCTATTGGTATGCGTGCGCACGTTCCAGTCATCCATCAACGCCAGCTGCTCGTCAGATTGATGCACCGCGAACACTGGGCCTTCTGCCAGGATGTTCAGGTTGGCATCGGTCACGATGGTGGCGATCTCAATAATGCGATCGCGCTCCGGATCTAATCCGGTCATTTCGAGGTCGATCCAAATCAGGTTGTTTTCATTTCCAGCTGTCATGCGTTTCCCGCCTGTTGCCAAAGTCGTCATTAAACTCATTTCAGGTGTATCATAGACGTTTTGCCCAGCAGGGCGAAGCCTGGCGAAAGCCGTGAGAGGATGCGTGAGTAAAAACAAACTGTCGAAAGGTCAACAACGTCGCGTAAGCGCCAACCATCAGCGTCGTCTGCAGCAACGGAGCGATAAGCCGGAGCCGGATGATAGTCTGTTTGGAGAAGCGGCTGATGGCGTGGTGATCAGCCGTTTCGGCATGCACGCAGACGTGGAAGATAGCGAAGGCGTTGTGCATCGCTGTAACATCCGCCGCACCATTCGCTCGCTGGTCACCGGCGATCGCGTTTTGTGGCGCGTCGCCATTGGCGGCGGTAAAGGGATCGTCGAAGCGGTACACGATCGCAAAACCGTACTAACGCGCCCAGACTTCTATGACGGCGTGAAACCGATCGCCGCCAACATCGATCAGATCATTATCGTTTCGGCGATCCTGCCGGAACTGTCACTTAACATTATCGATCGCTATCTGGTCGCCAGCGAAACGCTTGGCGTGGAACCGCTGTTGGTGCTCAACAAAACCGATCTTTTGGATGCCGAAGGCCGCGCGTTTGTTGATGAGCAGATGGAGATCTATCGCAATATTGGTTATCGCGTATTGATGGTTTCCAGCCACGCCAAAGATGGTTTGGTTGAACTGGAAAGTGCCTTAACCGGCCGCGTCAGCATCTTTGCCGGTCAATCTGGCGTGGGTAAAGCGAGCCTGTTGAATAACCTGCTTGGCCTGGAGGTAGCGGCTGAAATTCTGACCAACGATGTGTCGAACGTTTCTGGATTAGGTCAGCACACCACCACCGCGTCACGCCTTTACCACTTCCCGGCGGGCGGCGATGTGATCGATTCACCGGGGGTGCGTGAGTTTGGTTTATGGCATCTGGAGCCGGAACAAGTGACGCGCGGATTTGTCGAATTCCGTGAATTCCTTGGCAGTTGCCGTTTCCGCGACTGCAAGCACGATACCGATCCGGGCTGCGCCATCCGCGAAGCGGTAGAAGAAGGCAAGATCGACATCTCGCGCTTCGATAACTACCACCGAATTCTGGAAAGTATGGCGCAGGTAAAGACGCGTAAAAACTTTTCCTCCGACGCGGATTAAGCAGTACAACGGCACATTCGCCAACGCGCTGGGGCGCTGCTACAATCCGCCCCCCTTTTTGTTAACGATACGTAATTAAGCCAGGAGGCAACGGTGTTTGATCGTTTTAAACTCGGCCTGAATCATATTTTGCCCAAAAAAGGGCTCACCGAACTTGCCGGTTGGGGCGCCAGCCGTCGTGGTGGCTGGCTTACTAAAGCGGTCATCGACATATTTGTCTGGTACTACAAAGTGGATATGGCGGAAGCCAGCAAGCCACATACCGGCAGCTACCGCACCTTCAATGATTTCTTCGTGCGTCCGTTAAAAGAGGGCGCGCGTCCTGTCGATCCTGACGCCTCTTTGCTGGCGCTGCCCGCCGATGGCGCGATCAGCCAGCTGGGCCGCATTGCTGGCGATCAGATCTTCCAGGCCAAAGGCCACAATTACAGCCTGCAGGCGCTGCTGGCCGGTAACGACGATCTGGCGGATCAGTTCCATGATGGCGAGTTCGTTACCACTTACCTCGCCCCGCGCGATTATCACCGCGTACACATGCCGTGTAACGGTGTCCTGCGCGAAATGATCTATGTGCCTGGCGATCTCTACTCGGTCAATCCGCTGACCGCGCGTAACATCCCGAATCTGTTTGCGCGTAACGAGCGCGTGATCTGCGTATTCGATACCGATCATGGCCCGATGGTGCAGATCCTTGTCGGTGCCACCATTGTCGGCAGCATCGAAACTGTGTGGGCGGGCACCATCACGCCACCGCGCGAAGGTGTAATCAAACGCTGGCGCTATCCGTCTGCCGATCATGACGGTGCGGTCGTGCTGCTGAAAGGCCAGGAAATGGGTCGCTTCAAGTTGGGTTCAACGGTGATCAACCTGTTCGCGCCGAATCGCGTGAAGCTGGCAGAAAGCCTTGAAGCCGAAAGCAAAACCCGCCTCGGTCAGCCGCTGGCCATCGCCCTGCCTCAGCCAGGCGACAGCGTCTCACTAAGCAAATAACCGGAACCTCTCCCGTGCGTGTTCTCCTCTCCCTGCTGCTGAGCCTTGTGCTCAGCAGTTCTGTATTTGCAGCCACCGTTCCGCAATCCAGCCAGCTTAAGCAGGAACTGGATGCGGCTAAATCCGCAAAAAGCTCACCCGCGCAAACAGAACAGGTGCAGGCGCTGGAAGCGGCAATCAATTTCCTCAATGAGCGCGATGAGTCGCTGGAGCGCGCGAAGCAGTATCAGCAGGTGATTGATGATTTCCCGCGCCTGGCGCGTGAATTACGCCAGCAAATCGCCACGCTTACGGATAGCAGCAAGACGGTGCGCAGTAATATGAGCAGCGCCGAGCTCGATCAGGAGCTGTTGCAGGTCAGCAGCCAGTTGCTGGAGGAAGGCCGCCAGGCGCAGCAAGAGCAGGATCGCGCCCGTGAGATCAGCGATTCACTGTCGCAGCTGCCGCAGCAGCAAACCGATGCACGCCGGGCGATGACCGAAAGCGATCGCCGCGCGCAGAGCTCCTCGGCGGCGACCACGCCGCTGGCGCAGGCGCAGATTTACGCGCGTCAGGCGGAAAACGCTGCCAACAAAGCGCGCGTGGACGAGTTAGAGCTGGCACAGCTGTCGGCGAATAACCGTCAGGAACTGGCGCGTATGCGCGCCGAAGTGCATCAGCGCAAAGCCACCCAGCTGGATAACTATCTGCAGGCGCTGCGCAATCAGCTCAACAACCAGCGCCAGCGCGAAGCTGAACTGGCGCTGGAGCGCACCGAGCAGCTGGCAGAAAACAGTGGCGATCTGCCGAGTTCGATCAGCGATCAGTTCCGCGTAAACCGCGAACTCTCCGCTGACCTCAATCAACAAGCACAGCGCATGGATTTGGTCGCTTCGCAGCAGCGTTTAGCCACCAATCAGACCTTGCAGGTACGTCAGGCACTGAGCACGCTGCGTGAGCAGTCGCAATGGCTGGGCGCGTCCAATCTGTTGGGTGAAGCCTTGCGCGCGCAAGTCGCGCGTTTGCCAGAGATGCCGAAATCTCAGCAGATCGACAGCGAAATGGGCCAGCTGCGCGTGCAGCGTCTGCATTATGAAGATCTGCTCGAGCGCCAGCAGGATCTGCGCAAATCTAAGCAAGATGATGGCACGCCGTTCAGCAGCGATCAGGTGCGCATCCTCGAAGCGCAACTCAAAACCCAGCGCGAACTGCTGAACTCACTGATTTCCGGTTGCGATACGCTGATTCTGGAAATCACCAAGCTCAAAGTTTCCAATACGCAGCTGCAGGATGCCTTAGCCGAAGTTAAAGATGCGACGCATCGCTATCTGTTCTGGACCGCCGACGTTAACACTATCGGCCTGAATTTCCCGGTTGAGATGGCGCAGGATCTTAAACGTCTGCTGTCGCTGGATACGGCGGGTCAGCTCGGCAAAGCGCTGGCGATGATGTTCACCAATCGCGAAACCGTGCTGCCGATTATTGGTGCGGTTCTGCTGGTTGGCTTCAGCATCAGTTCGCGTCGTCACTACAACGCCTTTATGGAGCGCTCCGCCAGCCGCGTCGGCAAAGTCACGCAGGACCGCTTTAGCCTGACGCTGCGCACGGTATTTTGGTCGATTCTGGTGGCGGTGCCGCTGCCGGTGCTGTGGGCCGCGCTCGGTTACGGTTTACAGCATGCCTGGCCTTATCCGTTCGCCGTGGCGATTGGCGATGGCATCACCGCCACGCTGCCGCTGCTGTGGGCCTTTATGATCAGCGCCGCGTTTGCGCGTCCCGATGGCTTGTTTGTGGTGCACTTCCGCTGGCCGCAAGCGCGCGTGGCGCGTGCGATGCGCTATTACTCGCTGTCGGTTGGGCTGATTGTGCCGCTGATCATGCTGCTGATCGCCTTTGCCAATCTCGACGATCCGCAATTCTCCGGCACGCTGGGACGCGTGTGCTTCATCCTGATTTGTGGCGCGCTGAGTATCGTCACCGTTAGCCTGAAACGCGCCGGTATTCCGCTCTATCTGGATAAAGAGGGCAACGGCGATAACTTCGTAAACCGCATTCTGTGGAACCTGATGATCGCCCTGCCGCTGGTTGCTGCCCTCGCCTCCTGCATCGGTTATCTCGCCACCGCACAAGCGCTGCTGGCGCGTCTGGAAACCTCGGTGGGCATCTGGTTCTTCCTGTTGGTGGTGTATCACATTATCCGCCGCTGGATGCTGATTCAGCGCCGCCGTATCGCCTTTGACCGTGCACGTCAGCGTCGTGCCGATATGCTGGCCAACCGCGCGCGCAGTGAAGAAGAGAAAGAGCAATCGACGCCGACAAATGCCGACACCATCGAAATCGATGAGCCAAGTATTGATCTCGATGAGATTAGCGCGCAGTCACTGCGTCTGGTGCGTTCAATCCTGACGCTGATCGCGCTGGTTTCGGTGATTGTGCTGTGGTCAGAAATTCACTCGGCGTTTAGCTTCCTCGATAACATTCCGCTGTGGAATGCCAGCACCACCATTCAAGGCGTCGATAGCGTGCAGGCGATTACGCTGGGTGCGGTGCTGATTGCGATTCTGGTGCTGATTATCACCACGCAGCTGGTACGCAATATGCCCGCGCTGCTGGAGCTGGCGCTGTTGCAGCATCTTAGCCTGGCGCCGGGCACCGGCTACGCCATTACCACTTTGACCAAATATGCGTTGATGCTGATTGGCGGCTTGATTGGCTTCTCGATGATGGGCATTGAGTGGTCGAAACTGCAGTGGCTGGTTGCTGCGTTAGGTCTGGGTTTGGGCTTCGGGATGCAGGAGATTTTCGCCAACTTTATCTCCGGCCTGATTATCCTGTTTGAGAAGCCGATCCGTATCGGCGATACCGTGACCATTCGCGATTTGACCGGCAGCATCACCCGCATCAACACGCGTGCCACCACCATTACCGATTGGGACCGCAAAGAGATCATCGTGCCGAACAAGGCCTTCATTACAGAGCAGTTCGTAAACTGGTCGCTATCGGATTCGGTGACGCGTGTGGTGCTGACGATTCCGGCGCCGGCCAGAGTCAACAGCGATGAAGTGACCAACATTCTTAAGCAGGCGGCCGATCGCTGCACCTACGTGCTGGATATG
>NZ_DAMBSA010000312.1:0-5619 GCF_032054795.1 Pantoea sp. CTOTU49201 | reverse complement strand
GTTGTCGCCGACTAAGCCCAGCACTTCGCCCGGCGCCAGTTGCAGATTGACGCCGCGCAGGGATCGTATCGAACCGTAAGTTTTGGTGATGTTAATCATCTCTACCCGCGCTGGGGTAGCGTGTGGCTGCTGCATCTGAACACTCCCAATCGGTTGCCGGGAATTTTGCCTGTTAACGCGAAAATGGCTTAACTGACACGATTTACAGTCTAGTAAACCGGTTTACCTGTCAGTTAAATCACTGGCCGCACTTCCAGAGCAATGGATTACAACGATATTTGTTTGCCGCTGGGAACATTGCAGCTTCTGTGCCAGGTTAGAATTTAGTCAGTTTAGCCTGCTTAAAACACATTGCGATTCAGCAGGTTAAAAATTTATTGTTGAGTAAACCGGTTTACCTGATTGCGCTCAAATTCATTATATCGATCAACTTTTGCGCCAAAGTTGTGCAATTTTGCGCCATCGTGGATCAGGGATGGCAGATTTGGATCGAATCGCGGCCGACCCATTCGACGGGCAGACGTGTTTCCAGCGGGATATTAACGTCGTTATTCAGCAGGCGCAGCATAATGTCCACGGCGGTATAACCCAGTTCCCGCGCGGGTTGGCGAATAGTGGAGATACGCGGCTGCGTCAGGTCGGTGTAGTTGGCATCATCAAAGCCGACCAGCGAAAGCGCTTCCGGTGCCTGTAAGCCACTGGCGCGCAAACCGTCCAGCAATCCCAGCACCAGATAATCGCTGGCCGCAAACACCGCAGAAGGGCGAGGCGACTGACTGAATAGCTGCTGCAAAGCCTGTTGGCCAAATTCACGTTCGTAGTTGCCGTACATCACCCATTCGGCAGGAACCGGCAAACCGGCCTGCTTCATGGCGGTGCAGAAGCCGAGATAACGTTCGCGCACGCTCATCAACTGTTCCGGGCCACCAATAAAGGCGACATGATGATGTCCAGCGGCGATCAGCTGTTCGGTGGCGATGCGTCCGCCCTGTACGTTATCGGCAAACACTTTAGGCACGCTGCTGCCGGGAATATCCTCATCCAGCAACACGATATGCTGATGGCGCTGAATTTCTTTACGCAACACGCCGTTATCTGGCCGGTTGGTGGTAAACAGCAGGCCATCCACCTGACGCGTATCCAGCCAGCGAATGAACTGCGCTTCTTTGTCGGGATTGTTGCGGGTGATGCACAGCACCAAGCTGTAACCGCGCGCCGACGCCGCTTCTTCTGCGGCATCGGCCAGTTCGGCAAAGAAGGAGTTGGTGATATCGGGCAGCACCAAACCCAGGGTTTCGCTGCCGCCTTTGCTCAGGCGTCGCGCCAGGCTGTTGCCGCGATAATCGAGCTGGCGAATCGCCGCTTCGATGCGGTCAATCGTCTCCTGCGGCAAGACGATACTGTGATTCATATAGCGAGAGACCGTGGCTTTTGAAAGCCCGGCTAATTGTGCCACGTCGGATAACAACACGCGTTTTGAATTCATGTTCCTCGCCATAATTACGTCAGGATCATCGTGTGGGGGTTGCAAGGTCGCCGTAAGGTCGCCATTAATGGCGACCCTACAAACCCGACTGTCGCGTAATCGCCATTTATGACGACCGCTTACTTAATTGTTGTTAATCATTACACATCCGCCGCCAAATAAACACTTGACAAAAAAAGTCACTCAGCGAATTGTATGCACAGTTTACCGCATTACCGGGAATTCATTCCCAAACCGACTTAAGTTATTTCACCAGGTATTCCTAGCGGATGGGTTGCCGAAACAAACTTAAGCAGGTCGCTTTAATCACACCATCGATATTTGCCCGCCAAAAATAATCTCAGTGTCTTAACGCTGGGAAACGCTGATTATTATTTATTCCCGACGAGGAACACCATGATGTTATCTTTCACCGGAAAACTGCGTTCATTGGTTTTGGCTTCCACCTTAATTTCTGCGGGTTCATTTTTCTCCCTGGCGCAGGCCGCGCCGACTTATGCGTTAGTACAAATTAATCAGCAGGCGCTGTTTTTTAATCTGATGAATCAGGGCGCACAAGAAGCCGCAAAAGCCAGCGGTAAAGATCTGGTTATCTTTAACGCGACCGATAATCCGGTGGCGCAGAACGATGCGATTGAAAACTATATTCAGCAAGGTGTGAAAGGTATTTTGGTTGATGCGATAGACGTCAACGGCATTATGCCCGCCATTAAAGAAGCCGCTGCGGCTAAAATTCCAGTCATTGCCATTGATGCGGTATTACCGGCAGGTCCACAAGCGGCACAGGTTGGCGTAGATAATCTCGAAGGCGGCAAAATCCTCGGTAAATATTTCGTCGATTACGTGGCGAAAGAGATGGGCGGCAAAGCGCGTCTCGGCATTGTTGGCGCATTGAACTCGGCGATTCAGAACCAGCGCCAGAAAGGCTTTGAAGAGACGATTAAAAGCAACAGCAAAATCACCGTCGCCGATGTGGTGGATGGGCAGAATATTCAGGACAACGCCATGACGGCTGCGGAAAACCTGATTACTGGTAACCCTGATTTAACCGCGATTTACGCTACTGGCGAACCGGCACTGCTCGGTGCAATCGCGGCGGTGGAAAACCAGGGCCGGCAGAAAGACATCAAAGTGTTTGGCTGGGATCTGACGGCCAAAGCCATTAGCGGTATTGATGGCGGCTACGTCACCGCCGTGTTGCAGCAGGATCCGAAAAAGATGGGTGAAGAGGCGCTGAAAGCCCTCAACGCGCTCTCTGAAGGCAAAACAGTGAGCAAAACCATTCTGGTGCCGGCCACCGTGGTAACCAAAGCGAACGTTGATACCTACCGTCCGCTGTTTAAGTAACCGATCACTCGCTGCGCGTGGCCAGCAGCGCAGCGAGTTCCTGCTGGTTGGGAAAAGCGTTAACGGTGCCGGTACGACTCACGGTAATAGCGGCAGCCTGGCTGGCATGCTGCAGGGCAAGCGCATCGGGCTCCACGCCGCGCAGTAGCGAGGAGGCGATCAGCACGGCGAGGAAGGTATCTCCCGCGCCGGTGCTGTCCACCGCGTTGACCGGTGATGCCGGACAGAAGTGGCGCTCGGTTTCAGTGATTAGCCATGCGCCTTGCGCGCCTTGGGTAATCACTAAGCTGCTTACGCCAGCCGGTTGCAGCAGCTCAGCTTCCATCTGGTTAACCACCGCGATATCCACCAGCGGCCAAAGTTGGGCGAAGTCAGGATTGACCGGCGAGGGATTAAATACCGTTTTCATGCTGTTGGCTTTTGCCCACATAAAAAGAAGACGGGTTTTCTCAACCGAGAAGTTGCCCTGTTGCAGCAATATATCGCCTTTCTGCGCATCGGCTAAAAAAGGCAACATCTGTTCGACGGTTAATGCATCTGCCGCTGCGGTAGTGGTAATAATGGCATTATCGCCATCGCTGCTGTTGAGAATAATTGAGGAGTCGCTGTGTGGTGAAGAATATTCAGTGGGAAACAGCTTAACCGGCTCATGCGCTATTTTCTCACGTAGCCATTGTCCGTTACTGTCGTGACCGATTGCGGCAATTAATTTTGTCTCGAGACCACAGCGAGCAATAACAATCGCCTGATTGGCGCCTTTGCCGCCAATATCCTGCGAGGTTTTTGCGCCGTGAATTGATGCGCCTTTTTGCGGCAAATCGCCAATAGACCAGGTTTCATCAACAACAATATTCCCTGCAACATAAATTTGCATAATGGTTCTCGTTAATAAGGTGAAGAAGATGGTTTCTATATCAGCAGGAAAAACCAGCGCAATACAAGATATTTTTTCCAGAAAGAAATCCGTGATTGGTGTTGTGCATTGCGATGCTTTTCCGGGTGCACCAAAATATCGTGGGAAACCGCTTTTGGCTATTATTGAGCGTGCGCTGCGCGATGCCGATAATTATATTTCCGGTGGCGTGCACGGTTTGATTATTGAAAACCACGGCGATATTCCCTTTGCCAAGCCGGACGATATTGGACCGGAAACCGCTGCCTTTATGGCGGTGATCACCGAAAAGATTCGCGAGCGCTTTGGCGTGCCGTTGGGCATTAACGTACTGGCGAATGCTGCCATTCCCGCCTTTGCTACCGCCTTAGCCGGCGGCGCGGATTTTGTGCGCGTCAATCAATGGGCCAACGCCTATATCGCCAACGAAGGCTTTATTGAAGGTGCGGCGGCGAAAGCGCTGCGCTATCGCAGCCAGCTGCGCGCCGAACATATCCGCGTGTTTGCCGACAGCCACGTCAAACACGGTAGCCACGCGATTGTTGCCGACCGCTCGATCCAGGAGCTGACGCGCGACGTCGATTTCTTTGAAGCCGATGCGGTGATCGCCACCGGACAACGTACCGGCGACAGCGCCACGCTGGATGAGATTGACGAAATCCGCGCCGCCACCGAGCTGCCGCTGCTGGTCGGTTCCGGCGTCACGCCCGCCAACGTTTGCCAGATTCTGGGTCGCACCCAAGGCGTGATCGTTGCCAGCACCCTGAAAGTCGACGGCGTGTGGTGGAACGAGGTTGAGCTGGAACGCGTGAAGCACTTTATGTCCGTGGCGCAAGCGGCGCTGGAGGACGCGTGATGAACAGTTTCACTGACCAGCTTTTGCAGCAGCACGACAAACTGTGGCAGGCGATGCAGCAGCATCAGTTTGTGCTGGACATCGAGCGCAATCAGCTGACCGACGCAGTGTTTAATCGCTATCTGGTGTTTGAAGGCAACTTCGTCGCAACCGCCATCAATATCTTCGCGCTGGCGGTGAGCAAAGCGCCGGATATCCGTCAGCAGCGCTGGTTAATCGGCGTGTTGAATGCGCTGGTGGACACGCAAATCGCCTGGTTCGAAGAGGTGCTGGCACGTCGCAACATCAACCCAATGGATTATCCCGACGATCTGCCCGGCGTCACCGCGTTCCGCGATGGCATGTTTACCGTGGCAAAGCAGGGCAGTTTCGCCGAAATCCTCACGCTGATGTTTGGTGCCGAGTGGATGTATTACCACTGGTGCGCGCGCGTCAGTACTCAGCCGCTGCTGGATGACGACATTCGTCATTGGGTCGATATGCATGCCGAAGAGGCGTTTCACCAGCAGGCGCTGTGGCTGAAAGACGAGCTGGATCGCGCCGCGCTGGCGTTGACGGAAGAAGATAAGCAGCGCTTGTCCGATCTCTACGCGCAGGTGCTGCAGTGGGAAATCGATTTCCACAGCGCCGCCTATCTCAGCTGCGAGGAGGCGAGATGAGCAGCTGTTTTATTGAAGCGCGCAACATCTGCAAACGCTTTGGCGCCTTAACCGCCCTTAATCAGGTCAATCTCAGTATTCATCGCGGTGAAGTGCTGGCGCTGCTGGGCGACAACGGCGCAGGTAAATCGACCTTCACCAAAGTGCTGTCTGGTGCCTACAGCGCCAGCGATGGCGAACTGTGGATCGAGGGCAAAGCAGTGAAATTCACCTCGCCGCGCCAGGCATCCGAACACGGCATCGCCACCATTTATCAGGAGCTGGCGCTGGCGGAGAACCTCAGCATCGCGGAAAACGTGTTTCTAGGCCGTGAACTCAAGCGGCGCGTGCTGGGCATTCCGTTTCTGCGTCGCCGGGAAATGCGCGAGCAGGTCGATCA
>NZ_DAMBSA010000311.1:0-5620 GCF_032054795.1 Pantoea sp. CTOTU49201 | reverse complement strand
CCGCACGCGGTGCCGACCGGGTTATCCAGCATCTCGGCAATGGCGGGGATTTCTGCCTGCTTACGATTGCTCGGCGCCATGACGCGTCCGCGACTGGCGAACCAGGCTTCCATTTTTTCCAACCACTGTTGCTGAATGACTAACTCACTGCCGCTAGCATTGGCAGCGGCCTGCGCGCTGAGATCGTCGCTGGTCGGTCCTAAACCACCGTTAACGATCAGCACGTCTGCAATCTGGCTGCGGCTCTGCAGCGCCTCCACCAGCGAGCTCATCGCATCACCGACGGTGCTGCGGCTGGTCATCGGCAAACCGTGCTGGAACAGCACATCGGCCAGCCAGGCGGCGTTGGTATCGACAATCTGCCCATGTAACACTTCATCGCCCGTTGAGAGCATTTCTACACGTATCACGTTGCGTTCTCCTTTTCCCTGTCGCTTTACTGTAGGAAGCGCGCAGGCGAAACACAATCGCGGATGATGCGAAACAGGGATTTAGCGGGAATAAGCGGCGGGATAATCAGGAAGCGGGCGCGAAGCGTGTCGCGCCCGTTGGAACTTAACGTCGAGCCAGCAGTAAACCGACAAACAGGCCAGCGGCGGCACCGATGCCAATCCCCTGCCACGGTTTTTCATGCACATAATCATCGGCGCGGTAAGCCGCGTTTTTGGCACGATAGTAATAGCTGTCTGACGCCTGGCTAACGCGCGATTTCACGTCTTCCAGCGCTTGTTCAGCTTTGAGTTTCAACTCGATGTATTTCTGATCGGCCGGATCGCCTGATGCGCGTAACACTTCTTCCAGCGTTTCCGTCAGCAGCGCCAGGTCGTCGTCAAGGTGCGTTTCAAATTGGTCTGAAGATGACACTATGTAGTTCCTCCATGTTCCTAACTCGTTGTGGTTTAACTATAGTCTTAAATTCCAGCTTTGCTGGACGGCGACTGCCAGGATTTAACCGAGTTTCGTCCATCTCAATGCAAAGTTGTGTCATCAGCGGCGGAGCGGCGCGAATTCTGCTTCGCTTATTTGATTAATCTGATAAATTTTCCGCAGACTGAATTTTTTATTTCCACGACTGTCGTAACCCCCTGTAGTCAGACGTTTCTCGTCTTACGAGAGTCAAAATACACCCGAGCAGCTAAGGATTAGATTTCCGGCATGAATCGTAGAAAATTTATGAAAGCGTCCATGGCCCTCTCCGCTGTTAGCGGCATGACGGGTCTCTCCACGCTGTTTGCACAATCCGCCTGGGCCGATGATGGTATCGCCGACGGTACCGCAGTGCGCTTCGATTTCGACTCACTGAAAAAGAAAGCCTCCGCACTGGCAAAACAGCCCTGGGGCGGCGCACCTGGCCCCTTGCCCGACACCCTGGCCAATCTAACTCCGCAGGCCTATAACGAAATTCAGTACGACGCCAATCACTCGCTGTGGAACAACATCGCCGACCGCGAGCTGGACGTGCAATTCTTCCACGTCGGTATGGGCTTCAAGCGCCGCATCCGCATGTTCTCGGTCGATGCCGACAGCCGTGAAGCGCGTGAGATTCACTTCCGCCCGGAGCTGTTCAACTATCACAACGCTAACGTTGATACCAAACAGCTTGTCGGTAAAACCGATCTCGGTTTTGCCGGTTTCCGTGCGTTTAAGAAGCCGGAACTGGCGCGCCGCGATATCGTCTCTTTCCTCGGAGCCAGCTATTTCCGCGCGGTGGATGAGACCTTCCAGTACGGTCTCTCCGCACGCGGCGTGGCGGTCAACACGTTTAGCAACGGCAAAGAAGAGTTCCCGGACTTCACCGCATTCTGGTTTGAAACACCAAAAGCGGATGACACCACTTTTGTAGTTTATGCCCTGCTGGATGGCGCGAGCGTTACCGGTGCGTATAAGTTCACCATTCACTGCGAAGAAAAACGCGTGGTGATGGAGGTAGAAAACCACCTGTTTGCACGTAACGACATCCGCCAGCTCGGCATCGCGCCGATGACCAGCATGTTCAGCTGTGGCACCAACGAGCGCCGCATGTGCAACACTTACCATCCGCAAATTCACGACTCCGATCGCCTGGCGATGTGGACCGGTGAAGGCGAATGGATTGCGCGTCCGCTGAACAACCCGCAGCGTTTGCAGTTCAACGCCTATCAGGACGAAAACCCGCGTGGTTTTGGCCTGTTGCAGCTGGATCATGACTTCAAAAATTATCAGGATGTGATTGGCTGGTACGACAAACGTCCAAGCCTGTGGGTGGAACCGATTGGTAAATGGGGCAAAGGCGCCATTAACGTAATGGAGATTCCAACCACCGGTGAAACGCTGGACAACGTGGTGTGCTTCTGGCAGCCATCAGAACCAGTGAAAGCCGGCAGCGAGTTCAACTTCCAGTACAAGCTCTACTGGAGTCAGTTGCCGCCAGTGCGCAGTGGTTTGGCGCGTGTTGATGCCACTCGCACCGGTATCGGTGGCTTCCCGGAAGGCTGGGCGCCAGGCGAACACTTCCCGGAAACCTGGTCACGTCGCTTTGCCATTGATTTTGTTGGTGGCGATCTGAAAGCCGCAGCGCCGAAAGGCATTGAGCCGGTGATTACCGTTTCAGAAGGCACATTCAAGCAGGTTGAGATTCTCTACGTCGAGCCGCTGAACGGTTACCGCATTCTGTTTGACTGGTATCCGAATAGCGACTCGACCAAACCGGTTGATATGCGCCTGTTCCTGCGTACCAAAGATGAGACGCTGAGTGAAACCTGGCTTTATCAGTACTTCCCGCCGCCGCCGGATCAACGTAAATATGTTGATGACCGGCAGATGACGCCGGGCTGATGATAACGGCGAGGAGCAATCCTCGCCGTTATGCTTTCTGCATGCCGATGTGGGGAATGTCATCTTCCATATACACTTCAGTTACCGCTTTAAAGCCCAGACGACCGTAGAAACCTTCCAGATGTGCCTGCGCAGAAAGATAGATAGCGCGTTGCGACCAATGCTTCTCACAGCTTTCCAGCGCCTTCTCCATCAAGCGATATCCCAGCTTCAATCCGCGCGCCTCTTCAGAGACGATCACACGACCAATCAGCACCGGCGCAGAGTCTAGCGCGGGCGTTAACACGCGTGCATAGGCCAGCAGCTTACCGTCGAGAAATCCCATAATGTGGCGGTTATCGGCGGCTAAATCCTGACCATCAATATCCTGATACGGACAGTTTTGTTCCACGATGAAGACATGATTGCGCAGCGCCAGCAGCGTGTAGAGTTGCTGCGCCGTCAGTTCACTGTGGTGGCAATCAAGCCAAAGCATTTCCATGGTGCTTCCTTGTCTAAGCAAAAAAAGTGATCCGTTGAGAATATCACACCGGCTACGCCAAACGCAGTGAGCGGCAGCCGCAGCTGAAAACCTCGTGGTGACTCTGTGCTCAATATCTCACTACACAGTAAATTGCAGGCAAAAAAAATCAGGCCCGAAGGCCCGATTTAGTCATGACGCGGGTCTGTATTACATCAGCGGCTGCGCCATCTGCACCAGTGTAATCAGCGGCTGCGGATAAACACCGAGCAGCAGTACCAAAATCGCAGAGATCAGCACCACAACACCACCCGCCGTAAACGCCCAGTTGGCTTGCGTATCGCGGTTGTGCAGTTCCGGCGGGCTGAGATACAGACTCACCGTTACGCGCAGATAGTAGTAAAGACCAATCGCACTACCTGCGACCACTGCACCACTCAACCACCACAGATGTGCGTTCACACTTGAGGCGATAACGTAGAACTTACCGATGAAGCCGAGCGTCATTGGGATACCGGCCAGTGACAACATCATCACCGTCATTACCGCAGACAGAATCGGACGATGCCAGAACAGACCGCGATAAGAATAGAGCGTGTCGGCATCCGGGCCACGATACGGGCTCGACATCAGGCTAACCACGCCGAACGCGCCCAGGCTGCTGAACAGGTAACCAGCCAGATATACGCCCGCGGTTTCCAGTGACAGCTGATGGGTTTTCACCGCAATCAGCGCCACTAACAGATAACCAAGGTGCGCGATTGATGAGTAACCCAGCAGACGCTTGATGTTGCTCTGGGAAATCGCCATCAGGTTACCGAACAGAATCGATGCGAAGGCAATGATGCCCAGCACGGTACGAACGGCTTCGCTATCTGTCACTGGCGCGTACATGAACAGGCGCATAATCACACCAAAGATGGCGATCTTGCTGGCGGTAGCGAGGAAGGTTGAAACCGGCGCAGGCGCACCCTGATAAACGTCCGGCGTCCACAGATGGAACGGAACCAGCGACAGTTTGAAGCCCAGACCGATAATCATCATGCCAAGACCCAGCAGCAACAGCGGCTCCTGAATCATGCTATCACTCAGACTTTTACCCAGCTGCACAAAGCTCAGGCTGCCGGAATCTGCATAAATCAGCGCGATACCAAACAGCAGAAACGATGAGGCCGCCGCCGACAGGATGGTGTATTTCAGTGACGCTTCCAGTGAACGTTTTTGGCGGAAAGCATAACCAATCAAACCAAACAGCGGCAGTGACAGCAGTTCGATACCGATGAACAGCGCAGCCAGATGGTTGGCGCTCGCCAGCACAATCCCGCCGAGTGCCGCAATCAGCACCAGCAGATAAAACTCATCTTTGTTGTCCGGGAAACCGGCCAGCCACGGATAAGCGAAGGTGCAGGTGGCTAAACTCGCCAGCACCACCAGCGCGGTGTAGAACATCGAATAGCCATCAACGCGCAGCAGCGGCGTGACGTCCATCGCTCCCGCCTGGCCAACAAACCACAGAGAAAACAGCGCAATGTTAAGTCCGATCACCGTCAACGTGGCATTAACAAAGTGATTGCGTCGCCACGCAATGGACAGCATCACCACCACCACCGTCAATCCGACGATCAACAGCGGCAGTAACGCGATCAGATGTTGAGGAGTTATTGTCATGGCGAATTACGGCCTTGTAGTTGAAATTGAAGCGGTAAACCACTGCTGAATATTGCTCATCGCAGCATGGGATGTGTCGAGGATTGGCTGTGGATAAATCCCCAGCAGCACCAGCAACACTACCAATACGCCGATAGTCAGGAACTCACGCGGTGACATGCCTGGCAGCGGATCTTTCGACTTGGCTTCGCCGAAGTAAGCGCGCTGCATCATGATCAGGGAGTAAACCGAAGCAAACACCAGACCAAAGGTTGCGATGACGATAATCACCGGCACCACCTGGAAACTGCCGGTCAGAATCATGAATTCGCCAACAAAGTTACCGGTGCCCGGCATACCGAGGTTCGCAACCGCAAAGAACAGTGACAGACCCGGAATCCATTTGATACGTGACCACAAACCGCCCATCTGACGAAGGTCGCGGGTATGCAGACGCTCATACAGCTGACCACACAAGATGAACAGTGCTGCAGCAGAAAGACCGTGCGCAATCATCTGAATTACTGCGCCCTGGAAGGCCAGTTGGCTGCCGGTGTAGATGGCGATCAACACGAAGCCCATGTGCGAAATAGAGGTGTAAGCAATCAAACGTTTGATATCGAACTGCGAGAACGCCATCCATGCACCGTAGAAGATGCCGATGATACCGAGCCACATGGCAATCGGTGCGAACTCTGC
>NZ_DAMBSA010000310.1:0-5627 GCF_032054795.1 Pantoea sp. CTOTU49201 | reverse complement strand
GCTTGCTGCTGCAGCTGGTTAATCATAGTTTCCAGCTCATCCAGCGTGGCCTGCAACGCGGTGTGATGCACGCCGCGCAGACTCATAATCCGCTGCAGATCCTGCAGGCTGCTGTCGCGCATTTGCTCCAGCGTAGCCGACGTCGGCTGCCATTCGCGCAGCTGCCAGACAATGTGAGAACAATTCAGCAGGACCACGCCCCAGCGCAGCAGCCACACGCGCGCCTGCTCGTCCCGGCTATTACTGAGCTGACTAATGTGGTGATAAATCTGCGATTCAAAGTGGCTTTCGCTCAGGCGCGGATGACGGCGTAGCTGATCGAGAAATGCATGGCGCAGGGCGCGAATATGCCGACGACTGCGACGCGCATCGGAACTGGGACGCAGCACCTGAAACGCCAGCCACGCCAGCAGTACGCCGCATACCTTGGCGATATTGTCATTAAGGAAACTTTGGTAATCCCAGTCCGGCGGATTGGTGACGGCGATAAAGGATCCCATAAAAACAATGAATTGCCCCCACATCCCGGCGCGTTTCTTCTGCTGCAGTTTGAACAACTGCAAGGTGAGCAGCAGCGGGAACAGCACCAGCAAAAATTGCCACAGCGCGCTGATTTGCACCATCAAGCCGAACTGCAGCACAAAACTAAACAGCGACAGCCACAGCAAGGTTTTCAGTAATAGCGAGACGCTGCCGCTCGGCGAAGGCGCGGAAGAGTACAACACGCACGCGATGGCGGTGAGCGTCAGGGCGGCGGCACCGGAATCCCATTGCGTGGTGATCCAAAAGGCGCAGCCCAGCATGATGACGCTAAAAGTGCGCAGGGCGCTCCAGCCGGCTTCGGCACTGTCGCTTTCGCGCGCCAGCGACGGCGCATACGGCGGCTGAAAACGGGTATCGGCATCGGCACGTTCAATCAGGCGAATCCAGCGATTGACGTTGAGATAGACCCAGCAGAAATAACGCAGGCGCTGAACGAATGCGCGTTGGCGGTAATCACCGGTTGCTGATGGCGTGATGCCACGCAAAATCAGCGCCAAACGGTATTTGTCGCAGTGCGGCTGCGCCAATTCGTGCAGCAGTTTTGCCATGGCATCGTAAAGTTCAGGCGGCGCATCGGGCCAGTTCAGCAACATGCGGCGCAGACTGGAGAGCACGCTGGTCAGACGCAGCTGCTGGTGCAGCACATAGTTCAGCACGTTGTTCTGACGGCGGAAGCGATAGTGGCTCCAGAACGCCTGAATGCGCAGCAGGTTCATGGTGAGAATCTGGCTAATAACATTCTCATGGGCGGTGCGCACGTTATCGGTGCTGCCTTGCTGCAGTAATAACACCGCATGATCCAGCAAACGCGCGTGCATCTGACGCAGTGAACTCATCAGTGCATTGCCATCCGAGGTGCTGGGCAGAATCATCATCATCAATCCGGCGCAAAGAATGCCGGAGATCACTTCGCACACGCGCGCCTGGGCGATATCCCACAGCTGAGTGACATCGGTGATGTTGACGCTGCTAAAGGCAATGATGGCGGCGGTATATCCCGCCAGCGAAAACGCGTAGGCCACGTTGTTTTGGTAGTGATTGGCGATCCAGGTGCAGAACGCCAGCCAACCGGCCATGAAAAAGGCAAACAGCCAGGGCTCGTTTAGCGTGTGTCCGGCAATCAGCAGCGCGGCGCTGGCACCGAGCAAACTGCCAACGATACGCCCCAGACTTTTACTGATGGCACCGCCGACGGTGGGAAAACTCACCACCGCCGCCGAGGTCATGGCCCAGTAGGGCTCGTCGAGTTGCAGCGCATAGGCGATGGTCAAAGCGAGACACATCGCGATGCCGTTACGCAGCGCGTAGCGCCATTCGCCCCAGCTTGCTTTTATCCACGGCAGATTTTGCCAGGCCAGCCACTGAAAATTCATCACAACCTCAGTGAGCGATCGAGATGGTGCAGGTTGTGCCCGCCACCAGCGGCACGCCTTCCGGCAACGCATCTAAGCGAATGCGCACCGGTACGCGCTGCGCCAGGCGCACCCAGGGCACGTTAGGCTTGATATCCGGCACCAAACCGCCATCGCTGGCGACGCTTTGGTCATAAATGGCGCGGCCAATACTCTCCACTTTGCCCTGCAAACGCGCACCGTTGCTGTACAACACAATCTGCGCCGCAGCGCCGGGTTGAATATGGCGCAGCTTGGTCTCTTCGAAATAACCCATCACGTAATAAGAGTGGCTGTCGACCAGCGCAAACAGCGGCGTACCGGCGCTGGCATAGTTGCCGGTACGAAGCGTCAGGTTGCTGATCCAGCCATCGGTGGGCGCGGTAATGGTGGTTTGATCGAGGTTCCAGCGCGCCTGATCGAGGCTGGCCTGCGCCGCTTTTGCCGTTGATGCGGCGGCATTGGCGGTTAAGCGCGCGGCGTCCATATCTTCCGCTGAAATGACGTTGCGCGGCAGGCTGGCGCGGCGATTGGCTTCATGCTGCGCCTTCGCCAGGTCGGCCTGCGCTTTGGCTAACTGCGCTTCGGCATTGGCCTGTGCGATTTGCCATGGCACCGGATCGAGCTTGAGCAGCACGTCACCTTTATGCACGAATTGATTGTCACGCACCTCCAGAGCGATGATGCGCCCGGACACTTCCGGCGTGATATCCACCAGCTCGGCGCGCACTTTGCCGTCCCGCGTCCACGGCGATTGCATGTAGTAATTCCACATCCACCATCCGGCAAGCAGGGCCAGCGCAAAGATCACTAGGGTTGAAAAATACTTAAAAGGGTTGAATTTCATAGTGATTTATCCGAGGCTCAGTAACCACAATGCGCCAGCGACGCACAATACAAACAGGGAAAGGTCCATTAAGGTGGGATGCCAGACATCGCCGGAGTAGATCCAGCCGCGTATCAGCGGGTGAATCAACAACCAGAAAAAGAATCCGAGTAACACCGCCTTAAACAGCGGCGGGAAAAACAGCGACGCACCGAACACCAGGTCGGTAAGCGGGGCGCTGGGGGAAAAAGCGGTTAGGGACACGTGTCATCATCCTTTTTGACCGGGAATCATCTAAATAGAGCGTAGACGGCAAGCGTATATGCAGGCCTGGTATTTGTAATTTGCCAGGTAAACTCGCAGAATAGTGTAAAATCTGGCTTAATAGCTAGCAAGCTAATTATAAGGAGATGCAATGGATACGCCCTTGGGAACCGATCTGTCTCGCCTGGTGCGCATTTGGCGCGCGTTAATCGATCAGCGTTTAAAACCGCTTGAGTTGACACAAACACACTGGGTGACGCTACACAATATTCATCAACTCCCGCCAGAGCAGTCTCAGATTCAGCTGGCAAAAGCCATCGGCATTGAGCAGCCTTCACTGGTGCGCACGCTGGATCAGCTGGAAGAGAAGGGATTGATCACCCGCGCCACCTGCGCCAACGATCGCCGCGCGAAACGCATCAAGCTGACCAAGCAAGCTGAGCCGATCATCGAGCAGGTTGAAAATGTGATTGATGCCACGCGCGATGACATTCTTTCCGGCATCAGCCTGGAAGAGATCAATCAGATGGTAACGCTGATTGCGCGGCTGGAAAAAAACATTCTCGAGTTTCACAACCGCGAGAAATAAAAAAACCGACGCCTGGCGTCGGTTTTTTTTATCTATTCGCTTAGCGTGGCGAAACGGTAACCTGGCTGCCGTTTGACGCCATCACGACGCGCTGGCCAACCGAGTAACGGGTGGCAGCTTGTTTCTGCACCACCATGATGGTGTTGCCATCATCCTTGCGGATTTCCAGCTCGACACCGTCAGATTTGTTAACCGCACCCTGCACGCCCTGACCGGCTACGCCACCGAGTACCGCACCGCCTGCGGTCGCCAGGCTGCGACCGCTGCCGCCGCCAATGGTGTTACCGAGGAATCCACCCAGCACCGCACCACCAATTGCGCCAATCACGTTGTTTTCATCGCCGCCCTGGATTTTCACCGGACGCACCGAAACCAGCGTGCCGTAGGAAACACTTTGTACTTGTTTAGCTTCGTTGGCGCTGTAAACGTCACCGGAAAGGGTGCTGTCGTTGGCACAACCTGCCAGAGTTAAGCCGGTCAACGCCACGGCTACAAAACGCTTAATCATCAGAACGCTCCTTAATGCAAAAAAACGCCATATTTCTCATCCTGTACTGCACAGAGTATAAGACAGAAAACTGGCAATTGACTCTAAGTCCGTATAAAACGCGGCTGGGGCGAAGCATAGACCATCGTCCCTCAACAAAAATTCAATTACGTGACGAAAATATTTCTGAGCTGGAATCCACTGCGCAGTGACGCTGAAAAGCGGAATTTTATCATAGAATTAGCCCCGGTAATTTGCCAGGCTTAAGCCAGATGATGTTAAGGGAGTGAACCGCTATGAAATCAGGACGCTATATTGGCGTGATGTCCGGCACCAGCCTTGATGGCGTGGACGTGGTACTGGCGGCCATCGATGGGCAGATGGTGGCGCAGCAGGCCAGCTATTGTCATCCCATCCCGCAGGAATTACGCCAGCAGGTGTTGGCCATTTGTCAGGGACAATCATTGACGCTATCGCAGCTTGGGCAGCTGGACACGCGGCTTGGCAAGCTGTTTGCCGAGGCGGTATTGACCTTAATGCACCAGCAGTCGCTGGAAGCCAGCGACATTATGGCGATTGGCTGCCACGGACAAACGGTATGGCATGAGCCGCAAAGTGATGCACCGAATACGCTGCAAATTGGCGATAACAACCAGATCGCGGCGGCCACCGGCGTAACGGTGATCGGTGATTTTCGTCGCCGCGATATGGCACTCGGCGGGCAGGGCGCGCCGCTGGTGCCGGCCTTCCATCAGGCGCTGTTGATGGACAGCGTCGAGCGCCGCATGGTGTTAAACATCGGCGGCATCGCCAATCTGTCGCTACTAATTCCCGGCCAGCCGGTACGCGGTTTTGATACCGGTCCGGGCAATATGCTGATCGATGCGTGGATTTGGCGTAATAAAGGTTTGCCGTACGATAAAGATGCCGCCTGGGCGCGCAGCGGTCAGGTGGTTCCGGCGCTACTGGAGTTAATGCTAGGCGATCCGTGGTTTGCGCTGCCGCCGCCAAAAAGCACCGGACGTGAATATTTCAATCTCAGCTGGATTGAGCAGCAGTTGCAGCGTTTCCCGGCGCTGGCACCACAAGATGTGCAAGCCACGTTGACTGAGCTGACGGCGTTGACCATCGCGCAGCAGGTGCAGCTCAACGACGGTTGCGATCGTCTGTTGGTGTGCGGCGGAGGCAGCCGAAATCCGCTGCTGATGGCGCGCCTCGCCACGCATCTGTCGGGTACTGAAGTGGGTACCACTGACGAAGCAGGCATCAGCGGTGATGATATGGAAGCGCTGGCCTTTGCCTGGCTGGCGTTCCGCACATTAAATGGCTTACCGGGCAACCTGCCAGCGGTAACCGGCGCGCGGGAGATGAGTGTATTGGGCGCGATTTTTCCGGCCAATCCCCGACCTATTCGTTAAGAGGTGAAGATGAAAAAAACAATTATGGTGCTGAGTAGCGTGGCGATCTTGAGTGGCTGCGGCATGATGCATAAACAGCAAGAGACTCCACAACAGCTGCGCTATCAGT
>NZ_DAMBSA010000309.1:0-5702 GCF_032054795.1 Pantoea sp. CTOTU49201 | reverse complement strand
GTAATCATAGGCACCTGCGACGATACGCCCTTGCTGGGTAAATTCGCCATTTGAGTCACCGGCAACGGAAATCAGTTCGATACCTTGCAACGTCTGCGCACCGTTACCGCCCGCTTTGTTAATCACAACCTGGGTGTTGCCAGAAGTATTACCCTTTACCAGCAACTGATCGTGCGGCGAGTCATCGCCAGCCAGCACGTTGTTCATTACCAGCGTACCGTTGTCACTATTAAAATCACCGTCTACGGTTAGCTTCCTGAAATCACTATCGTTGTGCATAAAAACGATTTGGCTGTTTTTCAGGTTTACGCTGTCGACATCGGAATCCTCAGTCATTGCCCATTGGCTGCCGTTATCCAGCGTCAGTTGATGCAAGCCTTTTGCCGCACCTTGCCATGCTGAGGCATTGTCCAGTGCAATCAGGCTATCGCGGGTGTAAAGCTTGTCGATTGCCGCATCGCCCAACAGTTGTGAACCATTGGTGGCATTCAGACGAATAAAACCAACAACAGCATTGGTGCTGTTGGCTGTGCCGCCTTGAATCAGCGTTTTGCCCGTGAGTGTCGATGCATCGGCGTTGATGAGCAGCGCGGAACTCGCATCGGCTTTGGCCGCCACGTTATTCGAAGCAATCAAGGTGTTGGTGAGATTCACGGTTTGCACCGCCCCCACGTCTGAACGAATGCCCGCTGCATTGCTCCCATTGACCACCACTTTTGAATTGGTGAGGCTCGCATTGGTCTGGCTTGCACCACGACTGAGATAAAGGCCTGTTGCAAAGCCACCATTAGCATTGTTGATGGCGACATTAAGATTGTTGGCATGCAAGGTTCCGTTGTAGCGGGTTGTGATTGCGGTGCCGCCGTTGTTGCCGGTGATCGTTACGCCATCAAGGTTTGCTGTGCCAGCATCAACATAGATACCTTGCGAATTTGATAGCCCCTCACCCAGCGTCAAAACGCTGTTAGTCAGATTCAACTGTGAGCTTGCCAGGCCCCAAATCATTGGGCCGTATGCGTCATACTTTTGCGTAATGTGGAGATTGTTAGCATCAACGCGCGCGTTATTAATCCAGATGGCATTGCCTGCGCTGGTGAGATTGACGGAGTCGGCTTTTACAGAAGCGCCGCGATCGGCATAAATAGCTGCAGCGCCATTGTCGCCAGCCTGTCGCATTGCGGTTGTCGTAATATCCATATTGCTGACATCAACTGACGCGCCCAGAGTTGCCTGAATAGCATGAGCATTGGCGCCTTGCGTGTTAATGGAACCGCCGTTCAACGTTACCTGAGTTACATTACCGGTTGCCAGAACGCCCCGCGCGCTGGAATTAGTTGTCGTAATATCAATATTGTTGGCACTAACGCTACTGGCGCTGGCGTAAATGCCATGTCCACTTGCACCATTGGTCAACAACGTCGCAGTATCAAGTTCTACATTACTGCCGTTGGTGGCTGTTATTGCTGTGTTTGTCGCACCGCCGGTACCGGTTGCGTGAATATTCAGCCCACTGATTTTCACACTGGCATTGTTAACTAACATGCCATCTTTACTGCTGTTGATGCGCACGTCATTACCGGTCACCATGCTGTTTTCACCGACAATTAAAGCCGCAGACCCTGAAATGGTGGATAGCTCGCTATTGGTTATTTTTGCTGTTGAGCCACTCAGAACGGTCATCACAGGTGTCTGGAAGGTTTGCATGGTGCTGTTGCGAACATCAAAAGTCGCGCCATCCTGCACTTGCACTGCGTTTGCTGTAGCTGCAGATGCGCTGATAAATCCATTTGAGAAAATAGCGTTAGCGGCTTCACCCTTAACGATCATCGCCGACTCGGCTCGCGCAGTCATCACTGTTTCCCAATCGAAGTTCGCCGTTGTGTTATCAACAACCTGTGGGTTGGATGCATAGCCAGCAGTGCTGACTGCCAATAATCCGCCTGCAGTTAATAGCGGGAGCATTTTCGGGCGCTGAACCACCGAGGGAATATTACCGGTGGTTGTGTTGCTTTTGCCGCGGCTCGTTGCAAGCTCAGAAACCACCACAAAGCAGCGCTGTGTACTATTCCAGATCACGCGGTAAATCTTATTCATCTCAGTTTCTCTTCTTTAGATTTCTATACCCCGCGAACAACATTCATTGGCTGCGCGGCATGCAGGATTTCGTGGAAGAGGACTATAGGAAAGTCGGGTAACCGAGATTAGTCTGACGCGTCCGATTGTTTTGTAGGACATTTCCGATCAGAAAATGCCTGACCAGAAAATTTGTGTGATTACGATTGCATTTCCATCACTGATTGCTGGTTATCTGCACAAGCAGGCGCAGAATGGAATATATAACCAAGTGTGAATATATATTCAATTGCATGATCATCTGAGGAGAAGGTCGAATGAGTTCCTACACGTATCCGAAATTCGGTGCCGGCTTGTGGCACTTTGCCAACTATATCGATCGCTACGCCGTAGATGGTTACGGACCGGCGCTCAGCACCCTTGATCAGATCAAACTCGCTGGCAGCGTTGAAGACCTTTCCTACGTTGATGTGCCCTATCCCTTCACCGAAGGCGTAACGGTTGCGCAGGTGAAACAAGCGCTAGCAGATGCTGGATTGAAAGCGATTGGCGTGACCCCAGAAATCTATTTGCGCCGCTTCTCACGCGGTGCCTTCACCAATCCAGATGCCGCCATTCGTAAACAGGCTTTTGATTTGATGCATGAAGCGGCCACCGTGGTGCGTGAGTTGGGCGCTAACTACGTGAAAGTCTGGCCAGGTCAGGACGGTTGGGATTATCCGTTCCAGGTCGATCATAAAAATTTGTGGAAGATGGCAGTGGACGGCATGCGCGAACTGGCGAGCGCCAATCCGGACGTCAAATTTGCTATCGAGTACAAGCCGCGTGAACCGCGCGTGAAAATGACCTGGGATTCAGCGGCGCGTACGTTGCTCGGCATCGAGGACATTGGCCTGGATAACGTCGGCGTATTGCTCGATTTCGGGCATGCGCTGTTTGCTGGGGAATCACCGGCGGATTCCGCCCAGTTGATTATCGATCGCGGCCGCCTGTTTGGTATGGACGTCAACGACAACCTGCGCGGTTGGGATGACGATCTGGTGGTGGGCACCGTGCACATGACCGAGATTTTTGAGTTCTTCTATGTACTCAAGATCAACAACTGGGACGGCGTGTGGCAGCTCGATCAATTCCCGTTCCGCGAAGACCATGTTGAGGCCGCCAATTTGTCGATTCGCTTCCTCAAACATATCTATCGTGCGCTGGATAAGCTGGATATCGCCGCCTTGCAGGACGCGCAGCGCGAGCAAAACCCACTAAAAGCGCAAAGAATTATCCAGAATGCGCTGCTGACCAGCATTGAACAGTAAACAACTAAACGCGCAGCCCGATCGATTCTGGCTGCGCGCGGCTGGATTTAACCGACAATCTCGATCAGATTACCATCCGGATCGCGAATGATGGCTTCGTAGTAGCCATCGCCAGTGGTACGTGCCGGGCTGACTAAAATCCCCTGCTCGATGGCTTTGGCAACCATCGAATCCACCTCTTGTCTCGAACCGACATGAATCGCGATATGCGCCCATCCCGTCAGCTCTTGTCCATGAGGTCCTGTTGCTAAATCGTCCAGACTCATCAATTCTATGGTTGGACCTTCAAGCAAACTGATGAAATGTGAGCGAAAACCTGGACGGTTTTTACTGATGTACAGTTCATTGGATGTACCGGCAAAAAAATCTTGCCAGAAGGATTTTTGGGCATTTAAGTTGCGTGTCCACAATGCCACATGTGCGATTTTCATGCGTTCTCCCCCTCGGTTGTTTTCTCGCCCAGATTTAGCGTGAGTGACAATGCCGCAACAACCAGCATCAGCGCCATGATCAATGAAAATGCAAAAGTCAGGGAACTAAAGTGCGCAACATAGCCAATCACTGCGGGTCCACTGAGTACGCCGAGATAACCCAAGGTAGTCATTGCTGGTACAGCAACGGCCTGCGGCATAACCTTTTGCTGCCCCACGGCAGAAAACATCACCGGCACAATGTTTGCGCAGCCCGCACCAATCAAAACGTAGCCCACCAAAGAAAGCGGCCACGATGGCACATAAGTGACCAATGCCAATCCAATTGCTGCAGTGATGGCACCCGTCAACACCACAGCTAAACGCCCAAACGTGGAGATAATGCGATCACCGGTCAGCCTGGCTGCAGTCATCGCAATGGCAAAGCAGGTGTAACCCAGTCCACCCAGTGTCTCAGGCATATTTCGCGCCTGGGTCAAATAGACGGCGCTCCAGTCCAGTACCGTTCCTTCGGTCAGGAATACCGCGAAGCAAACGAGTCCAAGAAGTAATACGCTTCCGCGCGGCACGGCGAAGGCTGGTCCTTCTTTAGGATTGGCATAGGTCAGAAGTCCTGGATAGCTGAGCACGGCGAGGATAATCACCGCAAAAGTCACCAGCAGCGTTCCGGCTAAAACGGTCATTCCCAGCGACAGCAGCAATGTCATTACGCCGGCACCGGCAATACCGCCGAAGCTATACATGCCGTGAAAACCAGACATCAGTGGAACTGAGGATTGTTTCTCCACCAGAATAGCCTGAATGTTCATCGCGCAATCTGTCACGCCGACACCAACGCCAAAAATCAGCAAAGCCAGGCCAAGCAGTAAAGGATCTGCAATCACAGCGAGCAGTGGCGTGCTGAGGATGATTAACCCCATTGCAACGATGATCACCCTACGGCAACCAAAGCGGCTGGTGAGCAATCCGGTAACGGGCATGGCGATTAGCGCACCAAAGCCCAGACATAGTAGCAATGTGCCAAGCATCGCCTCGTTAACGCCGGTGTTATTGCGCGCGAAAGGCACAATCACTGCCCAGGTCGCAGTCACAAATCCGGCGATAAAGAACGTCAGTCGTGTGGCGTGACTTGGGGTGATGCTTTGGGGTTTATAAACCATTTAATTCCTCGTTTGAGCGGTTAATAAGCAGGATTTCTGCAGAGGTAGATTGCGATTGACATTGTGTTTGCCGTTGCGCGATTATGCTCGTTATAGATTGATTGTGTTTTTTTTAAGGAACGTACATGCTCGATTATGCAGCTTTCCCGGAACAGCGACAAGAGCTGATACGACAAATTTTGCGCGACCAGGGCCGTGTCGTTTGCGTTGATCTCGCCGCCCAGATGCAGGTTTCAGAGCACACCATTCGGCGCGATCTGCATGAGTTAAGTAAAGAAGGCGTGTGCAAAAAGGTGTATGGCGGTGCGGTATTACAGATACCTGAAGCGGGTTCTTTCCAAAGCCGAAAAGAGCAAAATCACGCAGTAGTGTGCCAGCCTGGTAAAAAACGACACCTGTATTTTCATTGATGCGGGCACCACTAATCTGGCAATGGCGCTGGCGCTACCGGAAGAGCTCTCTTTAACCGTCGCAACCAATGCTCCCGATATCGCTGCGGCGCTACTAAAACACCCGAAAATAGACGTCATCATGCTCGGCGGCCACATTCAGAAAAACAGTGGCGGCAGCGTGGGTCATACGGCGATTGAGCAACTGCGAAATATCATCTTCGATCAGGCTTTTATTGGAGGCTGTGCGATGAGCCCTGAATCCGGGCTGACGGGTTTTGATTTTGCCGACTGCGAATTCAAAAAAGCCGCCATCAAGCAAAGCAATCAAACCATCGT
>NZ_DAMBSA010000308.1:0-5703 GCF_032054795.1 Pantoea sp. CTOTU49201 | reverse complement strand
AGGGTCGCCATTTATGGCGACCTGGATTCCACATTTATTCCCCTCGCCTCGCCATAATTGACATTTAAATATCCCTAAACCACCCATCTCTATTTTTCCTCACGACATCTTTTTTCACGCCATTGACACCATTTTCGCCGTGAAATAGTGATAAACCCCACTCTCCTTCATAAAAAATTAATCCACGCGCATCCCTTGTGAGCACTGGTGATTTTAGCCATTGACCGCTTCACGCTCCGCCGAATATCGCCATTCAGGGTTGTCAGATAATTTCACTATGCTAGGGTATAGGGCGCTTAAATTTAATCAGGACCACAACAAGAAATAGTTAAACATTTAACCGGGAAATTAATTACTGCATGGCAATTAAACTCGAAGTAAAGAATTTATATAAGGTATTTGGGGATAATCCCGAAAAGGCATTTAAGCTGATCGATAAAGGCGAAAGCAAAGAGAGTATTCTGGCAAAAACCGGTCTCTCTGTTGGCGTCAAAAATGCCAGTCTGGCCATTGAAGAAGGCGAGATCTTCGTCATCATGGGGCTTTCAGGTTCAGGTAAGTCCACCATGGTTCGCCTTCTCAATCGTCTGATCGAGCCCACTCGCGGCCAGGTAATCATAGACGGTGTCGATATTGCCAAAATATCGGAATCGGAACTGCGTGAAGTACGCAGAAATAAGATCAGCATGGTATTCCAATCCTTCGCATTAATGCCGCACATGACGGTGCTAAATAACGCTGCTTTTGGCATGGAATTAGCCGGCGTCGCTTTGGCGGAACGTCAGGAAAAAGCGCTGGAAGCATTGCGTCAGGTTGGCCTGGATAATTACGCTCACTCTTATCCCGATGAACTTTCTGGCGGCATGCGTCAACGCGTTGGATTAGCCCGCGCATTGGCGATTAATCCTGATATTTTATTAATGGATGAAGCCTTCTCAGCACTTGATCCGCTGATTCGTACCGAAATGCAGGATGAACTGGTAAAACTGCAGGCGAAACATCAGCGTACCATCGTATTTATTTCTCACGACCTCGATGAAGCGATGCGTATTGGCGACCGTATTGCCATTATGCAGGGCGGCGAAGTGGTGCAGGTCGGCACGCCGGATGAAATCCTCAATAATCCTGCCAACGATTATGTACGCACCTTCTTCCGTGGCGTCGATATTAGCCACGTGTTTAGCGCCAAAGATATTGCGCGTCGCAGCGCAGGTTCACTGATCCGTAAAGCCGCCGGTTTTGGTCCGCGTTCCGCCATTAAACTGCTGCAGGATGAAGATCGCGAATATGGTTATGTGCTGGAGAAACAGAAGTTTGTTGGTGTGGTCTCCACCGATTCACTGAAAGCCGCGCTGGCGGCCGGTGAAGGGCTGGATAGCGCGCTGCTCGACACGCCGTTAGCGGTTCCTGCCGATACCTCCCTGAATGATCTGCTATCGCATGTGGCACAAGCGCCCTGCGCCGTGCCAGTGGTCAGCGAGGAGAATCAGTACGTCGGTATCATTTCGAAAAGCATGCTGTTGCGTGCTTTAGACCGTGAAGGAGCCTAATCATGAGTGAACAAACAGCGAATCCGTGGGAAAGCGCCAGCCAAACCACCCAGCAACCTGCCACAACCGATACCAGCGCCGCTGCCAGCAGCAGCGATCCCTGGGCGAGCGGCGGTGCCGCGCCTGCGGATAATAACAGCGCCGATGCATGGGGCGATCCCTCCGCCGCCAGCAGCGGTGGCCACGATGCCGCCAGCAATGCTGCCAGCAGCAGCGACTGGTTGAGCAGCGCACCCACTCCCGCGCCAGAACATTTCAACATCATGGACCCGTTCCATAAAACCTGGATTCCACTCGATAGCTGGGTGACTGAAGGCATCGATTGGGTGGTCAGCCATTTCCGTCCGGTGTTTCAGGGGATTCGCGTGCCGGTGGATTACATCCTCAGCGCGTTCCAGCAGTTACTGCTCGGCATGCCAGCGCCGGTGGCAATTGTGGTGTTTGCGCTGATTGCCTGGCAGATTGCCAGCCCGGCGATGGGCATTGCCACGCTGGTCTCGCTGATTGCCATCGGCGCGATTGGTGCCTGGTCGCAGGCGATGGTGACGCTGGCGCTGGTGCTGACCGCCCTGCTGTTCTGCATCATCATCGGCTTGCCGCTCGGCATCTGGCTGGCGCGCAGCGAACGTGCCGCGCGCATTATCCGTCCGCTACTGGATGCGATGCAGACCACGCCCGCCTTCGTCTATCTGGTGCCGATCGTGATGCTATTTGGTATCGGCAACGTGCCGGGTGTAGTGGTGACCATTATCTTCGCGCTGCCGCCGATTGTGCGCCTCACCATTCTAGGCATTAAGCAGGTACCAGCCGATCTGATTGAAGCGAGTGAATCCTTCGGTGCCAGTCCACGTCAAATGCTATTCAAAGTGCAGCTGCCGCTGGCGATGCCGACCATCATGGCCGGCGTTAACCAGACGCTGATGCTGGCGCTGTCGATGGTAGTCATCGCCTCGATGATCGCGGTTGGCGGTCTCGGTCAGATGGTGCTGCGCGGCATTGGTCGCCTGGATATGGGCCTCGCCACCGTCGGCGGCGTGGGCATCGTGATTCTCGCCATTATTCTCGATCGTTTGACCCAGTCGATGGGCCGCGACAGCCGCAGCCGTGGCAGCCGCCACTGGTACAGCACTGGCCCGCTCGGTCTGCTGATGCGCCCTTTCAGTAAAAAAGCCTGATTTCTATGGGCGGTCCGCTGCGGCCGCCCGTCTCCGACGTAACACGTAAAATAAGGAATGACTATGCGCAAGACAGCTCTCATCGCTGCCGTCCTGACGACGTTCGCCGCGACGCACGTGTCCGCCGCCGACCTGCCCGGTAAAGGCATCACCGTTAAACCGACTCAGAGCACCATTTCTGAAGAGACCTTCCAGACGCTGCTGGTGAGCCGTGCGCTGGAGAAACTCGGCTATACCGTTGAGAAGCCAAGCGAGATTGATTACAACGTGGCATACACCACTATCGCAGCCGGTGATGCCACCTTTATTGCCACTAACTGGAAACCGCTGCACGACGATATGTATAAAGCATCGGGCGGCGATGCGAAGTTTTATCGTCAGGGCACTTACGTCGGTGGCGCTGCGCAAGGTTACCTGATCGATAAGAAAACCGCCGAGCAGTATCACATCACCAATATCGAGCAGCTGAAAGATCCAAAAATCGCCAAACTGTTTGATACCAATGGCGATGGCAAAGCGGATTTGACCGGCTGTACGCCAGGCTGGGGCTGTGAAGCGGTGATTAATCACCAGATTGATGCCTACAAGCTGAGCAATACCGTAGAGCACAATCAGGGCAACTACTCGGCGATGATCGCCGATACCATCACGCGCTTTAAGCAGGGCAAACCGGTGTTCTATTACACCTGGACACCGTATTGGGTCAGCGATGTACTGAAGCCGGGTAAAGACGTGGTATGGCTGCAGGTGCCGTTCTCTTCACTGCCAGGCGAGCAAAGCAAAGTTGATACCAAGCTGGCGAACGGTGCTAACTACGGTTTCCCGGTGAACACCATGCATATCGTAGCCAACAAAGCCTGGACCGAGAAAAATCCGGCAGCGGCAAAACTGTTTGCTGAGATGAAGCTGCCAATTGGCGACATCAACGCCGAGAATGCGGCGATGCATGCGGGCCACGCTTCTGAAGCCGATATCAATGGCCACGTTGATGGCTGGATCAAAGGTCACCAGGCGGAATTCGATAAGTGGATTCAGGACGCACTGGCGGCAGCGAAGTAACGCGATTTACATTAGCGTTGGTATTGTGGCGGCGCGATTTATCGCGCCGTTTTTCTTGCGATAAATGCACTAAAACCACTCTGCGCAATTAATTGCGCCGCTACGGCAAGATTCTTCCTTACCCTTTCTCATCCCCCGATAAGCGAAGCGTGCGCTATAGCGCACTGGTACGTCCTGTTAATTAACACACCATTGAAATAATTTTTTCGGTTACTATTACCCACAAATGATTATCTCTCTTCTCCTCGCGCAATGAATGCTTCCCGCTTAGCGATCGAATTCCATCATTTTTGCTGGTATCGCATCCGCGCGGGCGTTGTTAAGAGCATGTTAATCAACACCTTGATTATAGTAGACAAGCTGCTTGCTAAAAGTGTTTAGAAATCGTAAAGATGAGACCAAACCGCTGAGCGATACTGTTCATTGATGATTGGCTTTGTTATGGTTAGCAGCGCAGTTATTCACCAGAGTTATTTTTTCTCGCGAAATTATTTATCAGTAAAAAGGTTTCCCGGGATCAATTGATGACATCGGCTGCCTGCATGATCAGGCGGGATGTCAGGGCGAAATGCCCTGGGTTAAGGAACAACCTGGAATGTCAGATGTTGACAATGTGATCGTACTAACAATCACCTGCGGAAATTGTGACTACGCTTAATCTGTCACCATCATTACTATACCAGTTGCAACTAAGAGGTTTTTTTAAAATGGAAAGTTCGTTTACTCCCATTGAACAGATGCTAAACATCCGTGCTAACCGCCATAAAGATTTTCCGCTGCAGGAGATCATTCTGACCCGCTTGTGCATGCATATGCAGGGAAAACTGCTGGATAATCGCAACAAAATGTTGAAGGCGCAGGGAATTAACGAGACCTTATTCATGGCGCTGATTACCCTTGATGCGCAGGAAAATCAGAGCATTCAGCCTTCAGAACTGAGTTCTGCCCTCGGCTCTTCACGCACCAATGCTACGCGTATTGCCGATGAGCTGGAGAAGCGCGGCTGGATCGAACGCCGTGAAAGCGAGAACGACCGTCGCTGCCTGCATCTGCATTTGACCGAAAAAGGTAATGAGTTCCTGCGTCAACTGCTGCCACCGCAGCATCAGAGCCTGCAATACTTGTGGTCTTCGCTCTCCACTAACGAGCAGGATCAGCTGGAATCGATTACCCGTAAGTTACTTAACCGTCTCGATAAAATGGACGAAGATCAGGTTATCGCTTCCCTGTCGCGCTAATAGCAAGAAGTGCGACACAATCACCTTCCGAAATCGCTATTTTAATCCCCTTTTGTCCGGCCAGCGCTCAAGCGCTGGCTTTTTCGACTCGGGCAACCGTGTTGAAGGATCAGCACATCCCGACTAAATGGAAAACGTGGAGAACGACATGAGTGCGACAGCGGAAGCTCAAAGCCCGCAACAGCCAGCGAATAAAAAGAAGAAGCGCAAAGGTGTGCTGATCCTGCTGGCTATCGTGTTTGTAATTATTGGTGTTTCGTATTTGGCTTACTGGTATTTGGTGCTGCGTCACTTCCAGGAAACCGATGATGCCTATGTGGCAGGTAACCAGGTGCAGGTGATGGCGCAGGTTTCCGGCAGCGTAAACAAAGTGTGGTTTGATAATACTGACGTGGTGAAGAAAGGCGACGTCTTAGTCTCGCTGGATAAAACCGATGCCGAGCAGGCGTTTGAGAAAGCGCAGACCGCGTTGGCCACAAGCGTGCGTCAAACCCACCAGCTGATGATCAATGGCAAGCAGTATCAAGCCACCATCAAGTTGCAGCAGACCGCGCTGGAACAGGCCGAAGCTGACCTGAAACGCCGCGAGCCGCTGGGCGCGTCTAATTTGATTGGTCGCGAAGAGCTGCAACACTCGCGTGATGCCGTGGCAACAGCCAAAGCACAGCTGGATGTGGCAGT
>NZ_DAMBSA010000307.1:0-5707 GCF_032054795.1 Pantoea sp. CTOTU49201 | reverse complement strand
ATGATCTTCGCTGCCGTGCAAGGCAATCGCCTCCATCATCGGCTGCAGTGATTCGGGCAGCAGCGACCAATCCGCATCCAGCGCTACGCCGCGCAGATAGCCGTAGCACCAATCTTCCACCACGGTGAATTCCTGGCCTTCCATCTCTTGCGTGCCAAACAGCGGATCAAACTGCTCCGGGAATTCGGCAAGGCGTTCGGCGATGTCGTTAAGATGCTGGAACGTCAGCGTCATAAAACGATCCATCTCGCGCTCATTCGACCATTTTGGGATGTGCTTTTTGCCACCCCACATCGCCACCAGCCATTCGCTCGGTTCGATGTCGTTCGGGCCGGAGAGTAGCGCCGTCAGCATGCCGTCCAGCTCAGCGGTGTCCACCACCGAATGTTCGTTGCCGTATTTCTCCAGCATATCTTCAAGCCAGTTCAGCTCTTTTTCGGTTAACGGACCCTGGTTCATACGGCATCTCCTGCTTTCATTGATGGGCAATGCCCAAAGTTAATTGGCGGCGATTATAGCGGGAAGCGGGCGCGATTTATCGCTTTTTGCATATCGATTGCTGAACCTCTCCTAAAAATGATTCGCCATAACTTATCGCGCAACAGTATTGGCTGCTTTTGTCGACAAATGGCAGCGTAAAGGCAGAATTTTTCTGCATAAAGGATGCAAATTATGGCCAGCACATTGCCGGTACTGGATTTAGCCCTGCTGGAACTGCCGGATGCGGAACAGGCGCAATACCTCACCGAACTGCGCGAAACCGCGCGGGACGTCGGCTTCTTCTATCTGGTGAATCATGGCATCAATCCACAGTTATTGCAGAACGTGCAAAGCATCACGCGCGCGTTCTTTGCCTTGCCGGATGAAGAGAAGCAGCGCGTTTCGATGATCCATTCACCGCATTTTCGCGGCTACAACCGCGCGGGCGTGGAATACACCCGTGAGCAGCGCGATCAGCGTGAGCAGTTTGATATCGGTGCAGAACGCGCCGCGCTGACGTTGCAGCCAGACGATCCAGCATGGAAGCAGCTGCAAGGGCCCAATTTATGGCCGCAGGCGCTGCCGCAGCTGCGTCCGGTGATCCTCGCGTGGCAGCAGGCAATGACCGACGTGGCGCTGCGTTTACTGCGCGCCTTCGCCAAATCCCTGTCGCTGCCGCCGGACGCTTTCGATGCGCTATACGGCACGCACCCCAACGAACATGTGAAGCTGATTCGCTATCCGGGTCAGGATGCCGCTGCCAGCCAGCAAGGCGTCGGCGCGCATAAGGATTCTGGTTTTCTGACTTTTCTGTTGCAGGACGATCAACCCGGATTGCAGGTTGAAGTCACGCCAGATCAGTGGATTGATGCGCTGCCGAAACCGGGCGCTTTTGTGGTGAACATTGGCGAACTGCTGGAGATCGCCACCAACGGTTATCTGCGCGCCACCGTGCATCGCGTGGTGTCGCCGCCGGCAAAACAACAGCGCATCTCCATCGCTTTCTTCCTCGGCGCGCAGCTCGACGCCGAAGTGCCGCTGTATCAGTTACCGCCGCAGCTGGCGGCAGAAGCGCGCGGACCGACCAGCGATCCCAGCAATCCGCTGCTGCGCGAAGTGGGCTGGAACTACCTCAAAGGGCGTTTGCGATCGCATCGCGACGTGGCGCAGCGTTATTACGCTGACACTCTCAATAGCGTTAAATCATAAGAAACTAAGGGAAGCAGATGAATAAAAAGGTGATAGCCGCGTTAGCGATGGTTTCGGTGTTCAGCAGTTACGCCTCGGCGGCCGCGCTGCGCGTGGCGGCAGATGCCGTACCGCACAGCGAAATCCTCAACCACATTAAACAGACCGATAAGAAGCTCGACATCAAGGTGATTGAACTCAACGGCAACCTCAACGCCAACGAACTGCTGGCGCGCGGTGACGTGGATGCCAACTACTTCCAGCATGTGCCTTATTTGCGCGATCAGGAAAAAGCGCTGGGCGAGAAATTTTCTGTGGTCGCCACCGTGCATATTGAGCCGCTTGGCATCTACTCGCACAAAGTGAAATCACTGAAAGATCTGCCTGATGGCGCGCAAGTGGCCGTGCCGAATAATGTCACCAATCTCAGCCGCGCACTTTATCTGTTGCAGGCCAATGGGTTGATCAAACTGAAGAGCAACAGCGCCAACACGCTGGTGACTTCCGCAGACATTACTGACAACCCGCACCATCTGAAGATTATCGAAGTGGAAGCGCCGCAGCTGCCGCGCGCGCTGGATGATGCGCAGCTGGCGATCATTAATGGCAACTACGCGTTGCAGGCCGGTTTAGTGCCGTCGAAGGATGCGCTGGCGCTGGAACAAGCGAAGGATAATCCGTATGCCAACGTGCTGGTCACCACGCCGAAACTGGCGCACGATCCGCGTATTCTGGAACTAGCGAAAGATCTGGAGTCAAAGCAAACCGCTGAATTTATCAACCAGCACTATAAAGGATCGGTTATTCCCGTTAATCAATAATCCCCGCCGCCACCTGGTTTTGGCAGGTGGCGCTGACTTTCTTCTGTGTTATATTTCGCCACCAACCCCCGTCGCACCCTTAATAAAAACACAAAAATTCGCTCAATCCATTGCCATGATTATCTTCGCCAGGAATAAACGGGTGCTGTGCCATCGTTTAATAACATGCATCATTCTGCTGGGCGTGAGCGTATTGCTCAGCGCCTGCGGCACCTTGTCGCAAACCTCCGCGCCAGTTAGCGATAAAGTATATCTTTCGCACGCGACCTTTAATGAAAACGTCGATGACATCGTGCGCCATTACATGCAGCAAAAGCAGGTTTCCGGCATCAGCATCGCCATCATCCATCAACGCAGCCAGCCTAAATTTTACAGTTTTGGCGTCACCGATGCGGTGCACCGTTATCCCATCACGCCAGATACCTTATTTGCGCTCGGCTCGCTGAGTAAAGGCATCACCGCTGAGGTGATTATTGAGCTAGTGGATCGCGGCGAACTGCACTGGAACGATACGCTCGCGACGCTGTTGCCGCCCAACGTGCCGCTGAGCGACGATGCCAAACGCATCACGCTGTTGCAACTGGTGACGCACACCTCGGGCTTGCCGCGTCAGGATATGGATTTGCCGATGTTCGTGAAATTTATGGGCTATCTGCGTAGCGGCGAGAACTTCTACGGCAACCTCGACAGCGACGCAGTGCTGGATTATCTGGCCGATTTTGACGCGCCCGCGCATCCCACCGCGCGCTATTCCAATCTCGGCTATGCGCTGTTGGGCTACATCCTCAAACATCGCTTCCATCAGGACATCGAAACGCTGGCGCAGCGCAATCTGTTCCAGCCGCTGGGCATGACCAGCAGCAGCTTCAAGCCGCAGAGTCTGCGCAGTTATCCGTGGCGTGCGCTCGGCCATGCGGGCGATCAACCTAAGCTGATTCCCCGTGGGCAAATTACGCCGGATTGGGCGTTTAACAACAATATGGTGGCGGCCGCCAGCCTCTACAGCAACGCGCGCGATTTGATTCGCTATCTGGATGCGCATCTGCATGACGGCGCAGGCGCTGCGCTCAACGCGGCGTTTGCGCAGGTTAATCACGGCTACGAGCAGCACGGCAATCAGTCACAAAATATTGCCTGGGTAACCGACAGTTACGGCGATCAGCAGATCACCTATCAGGTGGGTTATATCGGCGGCTACTCGAGTTTTATTGGCTTTGATAAGCAGAACGGCAATGCGATTGTGGTGCTGCAGAACGCGTTTAACTGGAGTAACTATCTGGGCATCGCGTTATTGATGGATCTGGCGCAGAAAGCGCACGACAAAAACTAACATGGTTGCTTGCAATTTTACTGCGCCAAAAAATGCCTGAGCTGAGGTATGCTGAGCAGCGAAATTTGACGCGCTAAGCGCGCCGGGGGAACCTTCTGCGTGCTTAACTTGTCAGTTAAATGGACAGTTAATAATTAACCAGAGTGGAAATCACCAATGCGCAGGACACACGTCAATCTTCTTTCTGCAGGAATTTTTCTGGGCGCTTTAAGCCTTGCTCCGGCCGCGCTGGCGGAAGGCGAGCAAACAGACGCCGTACCGATGCCGCCACAAGTGCAGCAAACCGCACCCGATGCCCAAACCCAGGCGCCAGCCGCAGACCCGCAAACGCAGGCTCCGGCAGCCGATGCGCCCGCCAGCAATGAACCGGCTGAATCCAGTGGCGATGTCGCGCCGATTCGTCCACCGCAAAGCGGCAATGCGACGGCTCCGAATAACTACGATCTGACTACTATCATCATCGACTACAAAGAGTACAAAGTGGGCGATGTGGTGCCAGATGAGTATCGTAAAAAGCAGTACACCATTGTTGAGTGGAAGCCACGTCATCTGCCAGCGCCGCAGCCAGGCACGCACTGGGCGTACATCAATGCCAACTACATCCTGATCACCGATGACAGCGGTAAGATCGTGATGGGCAAATCAGGCGAAATCTTCTTCCGCGGTTAATTCCCGCGTAGCAGACGCGCTAACTGCGCGACGCCCGCCGTAATCTGGCTGGTGCTGGTGTTACCGTAACCCAGCACCAGCCCTTGCTGCTTCTGCTCACCCGAATAAAATCCCGACAGCGCGCCCGGCGCGTAGCCGCTCTGGATCAGCCGATCCACCAACCTCATATCGTTTTGATCCGCTTCCAGTGATAACACCAGATGCATGCCGCATTCGCCGCCCAGCAACGGAACCTGTGCGCCAAACGTTTGCTGCAAAGCCTGCCGCAAACTCGTCTGGCGTTGACGGTACAGACGGCGCATTTTGCTCAGATGACGACTAAAATCACCGCTGCGTAAAAACAGCGCCAGCGCCTGCTGTTCAGGACGATTTCCGCCGCGCAGCAGTTCATGTAGCGCAGGGCGCAACGGCGCGACCAGCTGTGGCGGCAGCACCATAAAGCCGAGGCGCAGCGCCGGAAACAGCGTTTTGCTGAACGAGCCGACGTAGATCACCGGCGTTGGTTGCGTCATGCCCTGCATGGCGGCGATCGGCTCGCCGCTGTAGCGAAAATCGCTGTCGTAATCATCTTCAATAATCCACGTTTGCTGTTGCCGGGCGGCCGCCAGCAGCGCCAGACGACGCGGTGCGCTCATGATCACACCGGTGGGATATTGGTGCGTTGGCGTAGTGTAAATCAGGCGCGGCGCACGCTGCTGCCAGTCCTGCGGCTGCGGTGCCAGCCCTTGTGCATCAACCGCTATCGGTTCAATACGCATATCTCCCAGCCGCATCGCCGCTTTCGCCCCGCGATATCCCGGCTCCTCCACCCAACCAATGTCGCCTGGGCTGCTGAGCAGCGCCACGCACAGCGTTAATGCCTGCTGCGCGCCTTCGGTAATCACGATTTGCTCGGGCGTACAGCGCACGCCGCGCGCCAATGCCAGATGCTGCGCCAGCGCTTCGCGTAGCGTGCGTTCACCGAGCGGATCGCCGTAGCCCAGCAGTTGCTGCGGCTGATGCAGCATCACGCGGTTCAGCGCCCGCCGCCACTGAGCCAGCGGGAAATGTGCCAGCGAAGGAACGCCGGGGCGCAGCGCCATCTCCTGACTGAAGCTGCGATGGCTGGATCGCAGCTGAGCGATGCGCGGCGACAAGGTGATTTCGCTGCTGGTGTGCGGCTGATTTTCCTGCGGTAGCTGCGCCATATTGCTGATGCGACTGCCCTGGCGATCGCTCA
>NZ_DAMBSA010000306.1:0-5711 GCF_032054795.1 Pantoea sp. CTOTU49201 | reverse complement strand
ATTTGCGGCTTAAAGCCCGGCGCGATCCCCTTCGATGTGATCGAAATTATCATGGCGGTGATTGCCGCGATTGCCGCGATGCAGATTGCTGGCGGTCTCGACTATCTGGTGGGATTGGCCGAGCGCCTGCTGCGCCGTCATCCGCGCTATGTCACCTTCCTTGCGCCGCTGGTCACCTACGTCATGACGCTGCTGGCCGGTACCGGTCACACCGCGTTCTCCACCTTGCCGGTGATTGCTGAAGTGGCGAAAGAGCAAGGTGTGCGCCCTTCTCGTCCGCTGTCGATTGCGGTTGTCGCCTCGCAAATTGCCATCACCGCGTCGCCGCTTTCGGCAGCGGTGGTGTTTTTCGCCTCCATTCTTGAACCGCGCGGTGTGAGTTATCTGGCGCTGTTAGGCGTCGCGATTCCCTCCACCATGGCAGCAATCTTCTGCGCCGCCATCATCACCAGCTTCCTCGGCAAAGAACTTAAGGATGATGAGGTTTACCAGGCGCGATTAGCAAAAGGCGAAGTGAAGCTACGCGGCGAGCAGGTTTATGACATCAAACCAGGCGCGAAGCGTGCTGTCTTCCTCTTCCTGATCGGCATCGCCGCCGTGGTGCTCTACGCCACCGCGATTAGCGACAGCGTTGGCCTCATCACCAATCCAGTGCTGCCGCGCAACGAAGCCATCGTGGTGTTTATGCTGACCGTTGCCACGCTGATTTGCCTGACCTGCAAAGTCGATACCGGTGAGATCCTCAGCGCCAGCACTTTTAAATCAGGCATGAGCGCCTGTATCTGCGTGATGGGCGTCGCGTGGCTGGGCGATACCTTTGTCAAAGCGCACCTCAACGACATTCAGGCATTAGCCGGTGACATGCTGCAAGGTTATCCTTGGATGCTGGCGCTGGTGCTGTTCTTCGCCGCCACGCTGCTCTATTCGCAGGCAGCCACCACCAAAGCGTTAATGCCTGCCGCGCTGATGCTGGGCGTCTCGCCGCTGGCCGCCGTCGCCTCCTTTGCAGCGGTTTCCGCGCTGTTCGTGCTGCCGACCTATCCTACCCTGCTGGCCGCCGTCGAAATGGATGACACCGGTTCAACCCGTATTGGTAAGTTTGTGTTTAACCACTCCTTTATTATCCCCGGTGTATTGGCAATTGCCTTCTCGGTGGCGTTCGGCTTCCTGTTTGGCAGCCTGATTCTGTAGCGCCGTTACATCCTGAAAACCTCGTGGCGAAGCGGTCGTGCTATTATCGCGGCCTATTCGCCACCGGAGCTCATTCATTCGCTATGGCTGCACGACTCTTTCGCCTTGCCGGCTTTTGCCTGGCGCTGGTTTTCTGCCTTTCGGCACAAGCCTCACTCTTCTCCCCGAACAACAACAGCCGCTTTGTGCCGGTTGATCAGGCGTTTGGCTTCGATTTCATGCAGCAAGGCAATCAGCTGACGCTCAGCTGGAAAGTGAAGGATGGCTACTATCTCTATCGCCAGCAAATCCACGTCACGCCGCAAAAAGCGCAAATTGATCCACTCACGCTGCCGCCAGGCCAGCCGCACGAAGATGAGTTCTACGGCAAAAGTGAAATCTACCCGCAGGATCTGCAACTGCCGATCACGCTGCGCCAGGCCGATGCCGGCGCGACCGTCACCGTCACCTATCAAGGCTGCGCTGCCGCCGGTTTCTGCTATCCGCCTGAAACCCGCACCGTGCCGCTGAGCGCGGTTGCCGCCAATCAGGATGCGCCTGCGGCCAGCGCGCAGCCCGCCAAAAACAGCACGCCGCTGCCGTTTTCACCGCTGTGGGCGTTGCTGATTGGTATTGGCGTCGCTTTCACCCCGTGCGTGTTGCCGATGTATCCGCTGATCTCCAGCATCATTTTAGGCGGCCCGCGCCGCTATTCGATGGGGCGACTATTCGCGCTGGCGATGGTGTATGTGCAAGGTATGGCGCTGACCTACACCGTGCTCGGCATGGTGGTTGCAGCGGCGGGATTACGCTTCCAGGCGGCGCTGCAGCATCCTTACGTGTTAATAGGCTTGTCGGCGCTGTTTATCGTGCTGGCGCTGTCGATGTTTGGCCTGTTCTCGCTGCAATTGCCTGCCAGCCTGCAAACGCGCCTCACGCTGTGGAGCAATCGCCAGCAAGGTGGATCGCTGCCCGGCGTATTTATGATGGGCGCACTGGCGGGATTGATCTGCTCGCCCTGCACCACGGCGCCGCTCAGCGCCATTCTGCTGTATATCGCGCAGAGCGGTAATCTGTGGGCCGGTGCTGGCACGCTGTGGCTGTATGCCTTCGGCATGGGCCTGCCGCTGATTGCCGTGACCATGTTTGGCAACAAGCTGCTGCCGAAAAGCGGGCCATGGATGCAAACCGTTAAAGAAGGTTTTGGCTTTGTGATTCTGGCGCTGCCGGTATTCCTGCTGGAACGCGTGATTGGCGATCTGTGGGGCATCCGTTTGTGGAGCCTGCTCGGCGTGGCGTTTTTTGCCTGGGCATTCAGCCTTAGCCTGCGCGCCAGCGGTAAATGGCGTGTGCTGCAAATCATCATGCTCGCCGCCGCGCTGGTCAGTGCGCGCCCGTTACAGGATTGGGCGTTTGGCAGCAGCACCAGCGCGCAAGCCGTGGCGCATCTGCCGTTCCAGACCATCACCAGCAGCGAGCAGCTCGACAGCGCGCTGCAGCAGGCGCAAGGCCGCATCACCATGGTCGATCTGTACGCCGACTGGTGTGTGGCCTGCAAAGAGTTCGAGAAATACACCTTCAGCGATGAGGGCGTGCGTAACGCGTTAAGTCAGGTGCAACTGCTGCAAGCCAATGTCACCGCCAATAACGCGCAGGACAACGCGCTGTTGCAGCATCTGCAGGTTTTAGGTTTGCCGACCATTCTGTTCTTCGACGCGCAAGGCAAAGAGATCCCTGATTCGCGCGTCACCGGCTTCCTCAACGCCGCCGATTTCCATGCGCATTTGCAGAATTTGTCACGTTAAACGACACTGTCAGCAGAACACTGCCCGCTCGTCCGCTAGCCGGGCCCGCATTCCAGAGGAGAGTCACTTGCAACGTGAACAAATACTCGAGCATGCGTTGAATGTGCTCGAACAGAGCGGCCTGGCCGCCACCACTTCCCTGTCCCAACTGGCTGGCGAAACCGGTCTTGAAGCGGAACAACTTACGCGTTTCTGGCCCGATCGTGATGCCTTGCTGTACGACGCACTGCGCTATCACGGCCAGCAGATTGATAGCTGGCGTCGTCAGGTGCAGCTCAATGAACATCTCAGCGCCGAACAAAAGCTGTTGGCCCGCTACGAAGTGCTAAGTGAGCACGTCAGCAAAGGCCGCTTTCCCGGCTGCCTGTTTATCGCCGCCTGCAGCTTCTATCCGCAACCCGATCAGCCGGTGCATCAGCTAGCCGAACAGCAAAAGCGCAGTTCCTGGCAATTTACCCATGAAATTCTGGTCGATTTAGCGCTGGATAATCCCACCATGGTGGCCGATCAGATGGAGCTGATTCTGGAAGGTTGCCTGAGCAAACTGCTGGTGAAACGCAACGTGCAGGATGTGGCGACGGCGCGCCGTCTGGCAGAAGATGTACTCGGCATCGCGCTGTGCCGCAAAAATGGTGCGCTGGCGTAGCCTTTTCATCCATCTTGTCTGAAAAGCAAGCAATCAATCACGATTGCTACGCTTTTTTGACGAAAGCCGTTGACGACGATAAGCCATTAGGGTTTAATGCGCCCCGTTGCCCGGATAGCTCAGTCGGTAGAGCAGGGGATTGAAAATCCCCGTGTCCGTGGTTCGATTCCGCGTCCGGGCACCAACATTCTGAAAACCTAGCTTATGGCTGGGTTTTTGCTTTTCTGCGTTCGGAAAAAGATGCCGGTTTCTCACGGACATCCTCCTCCACATTAAATCTGAAATATCCGGCCATCTCCGGTGGGAAGTTCAACATTCAGACTCAACTTACCGCCTAACGCCTCGACATACTTTTTCAGGCTGGAAAGTTTTATCTCGTCACCTCGCGCTTCAATCGCGGCGATAGCAGGCTGCGAGATGCCCATTTTTTCAGCGAGCTGCACCTGTGAAAGTTCCAGTTCCTCACGTAACTGACGCAGGCGGATCTCAAGAATTTTTTGGTCGGCCTTATTTTTAATGCGCTCCTGAGACTCAGGAGAACGCTGTGAGATCAGTTCTTCAAGTTTTGCCATTAGTTAATTCCTCCAGATGCTGCTTGTACTCTTTATCAGCCAGTTTGATCATCGATTGGTAGAAGCGCCTCTGATTAACACCGGTTTTATCACCCGCACACAGCACGATAGCCTTCGGAGTATGCGCTGATGGCCTGGAACGAAAAGATAAACTGCACGTTATATTTTGAGAGATGATTTGCATCATGATTTCTGTTTGCCGCTGCACTGAACGTCTTAATTTGAGAGACGCCTCTGAAAATAAATTAACGACACAGCTAATACTTTTAATCTATCCCACCATAATAAAATCCAATAAAATTAATTATCAGTGAGTTAAATCTATTCTAAATATTAATTCGTGATCCTGTCTCGGTTAGCCGTAACATCCCGTACGTAACACGTTCGCAATCGCGTAAGCTTAATTTCATACCAGCAATAACCTGCTGATTTAGCTTGTTAGCTGAACGCCCTAATCTTTGAAGTAGTGACTAATCAAAACGAATAAATAAAAATCTTACTTTCATCTTTAATTATTTATTCAGAAACACGATTCGATTAATTAAATCACTCCCTACAGGAAAATAACCATGAGCGCAGGAAACCGAATCTATTTACGTCGTCCCGCCGATGCCGAACCGCTGCTGGAAGCCTTTCGCCATTTACCGGCGGCGGTGGTAGCGGATTGCATGAGCCGCTTGCCCGCTTTGTCGGCAGAAATCAGCCTGAAAACCGCGCCGCGCCAGCCGATCATGTGTGGCCTGGCGGTGACGGTTAAAGCGCGTTCCGGCGACAACCTGATGCTGCACAAAGCGCTGGATATGGCGGGCCGAAACGATGTGATTATTCTGTCGAACGAAGGCGATCGCAGCCAGTCGCTGATGGGTGAAGTGATGGCGACCTACGCCAGACAGCGCGGTATGGAAGGCATTGTGCTGGACGGACCGGTTCGCGATATTGAAGGATTGTCACGCATGGACTTCCCCATCTACGCCGCCGGTCACACGCCGGGTGGCCCGTTCAAGGACGGTCCCGGCGAGATCAACGTGCCGATTGCCTGCGGCAAAATTCACGTCTCGCCGGGTGATATTGTACTGGGCGATGCGGATGGCGTGATTGTGATTCCTCGCCAGGATGCTGCACGCATTCTCGAAGCAGCGCAGGCCTATCTGATCGTTGATGAACACAACTTCGAGCTGGCAAAAACCGGCGCGCTGGAACGCAGCTGGCTGGACGAGACGCTGCGCACCAAGCAGGTTGAAATCATTGATGATGTATTCCGCTAATCTTTCGCCGTCGTAGGGTGCGCATTTATGCGCACCAGGTCGCCATAAATGGCAACCCTACGGCGTGCTACTCACCATCGCCAGCTTACGCTGCCGATTCTCACGCCACACCGCAAATATCCCGGCCAGCGCCACAATCGATGCGCCCAGCAAGGTGGTGCTGCCCGGCAGGCTGTTCAGGAACAGATAGCCAATCAGCATCGACCACACCAGCGTGGTGTAATCGAACGGTGCCAGCAGTGATGCATCGGCG
>NZ_DAMBSA010000305.1:0-5712 GCF_032054795.1 Pantoea sp. CTOTU49201 | reverse complement strand
TCCAGGTGGTGCGCGTTCTCACCAGCGCATACGCCAGCGGATAACTCATCAGCAGGCCAAAAATCGCGGTTTTCGCGCTGAGCATCACCGTGTTAATAAACGCATCGGCATAGATTTTCTTAAACAAGCTGTTAAAGTTCGCCAGCGTGAATCCACCCACATCGAGCGATCCGGGAATATAAGCCCGCACGCTAAACTGCATCACGGCAAACATGGCTACCACCAGCCCAAGCGCCGTGAACGTAGCGGGGATAATGAACCAGGGTAAGAATGTCGGTTTTCTCGTCATAGACGTTGCTGCCTGAATAAAATGGTGCGACGAACCGGGCGGCGATAAGGCCGCCCCTATTTATTAATGCGACATGATGTTTTCAGAGAACCACTGACGCCACTCGGCGGTTTTTTCCGCGCGCAGTTGTGGATCGGTGTTGATGGTGGCATTCCACTGTTCTGGCGTAGTCAACATGCCAGGCAGCTTCGCCAGTTCCGGATCGATATGCGCATTGGTCACCGTTGGGCTGCCGCGATAGATCTTCGCCACTTCCTGTTGGATTTCCGGTTTCAGCGCGATATTCATGAACTTGTAGGCCAGTTCCGCGTGTTTGGTGCCTTTGTTGATACCGACGGTATCGACGCCCAAAATCGCGCCTTCCTTGGGAATAGCCAGCTTAATGTTGACGCCTTCTGCAATCATGCTGTAGGCGTTCATCGACAGCATCACCTGCACCGGCGTTTCACCCGTGGAGATCAGCTGCTGGCTGTTGGCATCATCGGTATAGAAGGATTTGATGTTGGGGATCAGCGCTTTCAGCCTGGACTGACCTTGTTCCCAGTGCGCCGCATCAGTGCCAGAAAGTTTGGCGGAGACCGCGATGATATGGCTCGGATCCCAATCTGGCAGTGCAATTGAGCTTTTCAGCTCCGGACGCCACAGATCGTTCCAGCTAGTAAATTCTTCGCCCTTCGGCACTAAATCTGGGCGATAGCCGATGGTGTAAACGTAGCCCCACACGCCAAGGTGATACGGGCTGACTTTGGCCTCCTGCACCAGATTCACCGCGTTAGGGATTTTGCTCATGTCGAGCTTTTCAAACAGGCCGCTATTGGCATACAGATAACCGACATGCGCGGTAGTAAAGGTGACGTCGGTTTCCGGCGAGCCGCCCGCCAGCTTGGCTTTGTTTAAGCGATCGATGGTGCCGCCGGTGACGAACTGCACTTCCACGCCGGTCTCTTTGGTGAACTCTTTGGCGATGGTTTGATCAATCAGATCTTTAAAGCTGCCGCCCCAGGTGCTGACAATCAGCTTATCTGCGGCCATCGCATTCCCTGCGCTCAATACACACGTGGTCAACAACGTTAAGGCACCAATCTTACGCAACATATTCTTGTCCCCAATGAATGAAATGGCTGTTGTAGCTGCTTTGCACCACCGTCTGGTCCATCGCGTCGCAATGCACTAAAACAGTGCGAAGGCGGCTCTCGGGTGTTGAAGCGATAATGCCGCTGCGTTGAGATTGGGTAAAACAGCATTTCCCTCGCTGTTGCATCAGGATTTCTGAGGCTAAAAAAGTGGCCTGCTTAACAAGGATTTTCTGAAGTAGGAGTGAGGCAGACGCGAATGGTCGCTGGCGCATTGACAGGTGATTATGCTGTAAGTCGGAATTTGGCATGAGAAATGCTTGAGTTGAATCGACCTTATTAGAATGACTGACGCGACATGAGCGTGTCAGCGATCTCAGGAGAACCTGCATGCTCAGTCGCATCACCCAGCGTCAGCTGGAATATTTTGTCGCTTCCGGTGAAGCGGGCAGCATTATTGGCGCCTCGGAGCGTATTCACGTCTCCTCACCGTCGATTTCCGCTGCCATCACCCATATTGAGTCTGAGCTTGGCGTGCAGCTGTTTGTGCGTCACCACGCCCAGGGCGTTTCACTCACCGCAATCGGCCATCAGGTATTAAAAGAGGCCAAACTGATCCTCGAACAGATGTCGAATCTCTACACCATCGCATCGGAATCGATGAACAACGTGCGCGGCCCACTGCGCGTTGGTTGCCTCGATACACTAGCGCCAATGTTGACGCCGGAGCTGGTGTTTGGCTTTGGCCGCGCCTTTCCCGGCGTGCGCATCTCGCTGGTGGAAGGCAACCATGAGTTGCTGCTAAAACAGCTGCGCTCAGCCGATATCGATATCGCCCTCACCTATGATTTGGTGCCCGCCAGCGACGTCACTTTCCAGTCGCTGGCGCAACTGCCGCCCTACGTGATGGTGGGCGAGCATCATCCGTTCGCCACACAATCTGCGGTATCGATTCAGGATCTGGCTGAAGTGCCGATGGTGCTACTGGATATGCCGTGGAGCCGTGAATATTTTCTTGGCTTGTTCAGTGAAGCCGGTGTCACACCGAATGTGGTGATGCGATCCAGCAGTATGGAAACAGTACGCGCGATGGTGGCAAACGGCGTCGGCTTTGGTATCGCCAACGTGCGACCTAAAGCGCACTTGTCGCAGGATGGTAAACGCCTGATTCGCGTGCGGTTGGCGGGCGTTAACAAGGCGATGCAGTTGGGTTATGCCACCATGGCGCATGTGCAGCAATCCATGGTGGTGAGCGCCTTCGCCGAGCGTTGCCGCATGTTTATTTCCGACCAATATATTCCCGGCATGGCGGCACCGAGTTATTTCGATCCACAAGTGGTGCGGGTGGCGTGAGGTTGAGCCGTTAGCACTCAGTTGCTGAGCAGCATGCTGGCACTGAGAAGGTTCCGCCCGCCAGACATTGGGCAGTTTCAGCATCCGCGATGCGGCGTACGGGCAAAGGGCCAAATGGCGTGGCCCTTTGCAATCCGCGCCTTGCGCCGTCCTCGCTGTTCCCTCGCTCATCCTTCCGTCCGACGGACCACGCGGATTCGCCATCCATGGCTCATGCCGCGCTTTCGCCGACATCGTGTCGGCTCATCCTGGCCGTCACTCTTCACTCGGCGCTGCGTATGGCGCCCACAAACCTAGCCTGTGAGAGTCTTTTCTAAATTAAAAACAGCATGGTCTTTAGAGATTTTGTTCGGAGAGATATTTCGTGGGTGCGCATTTTTGCGCACCTGGTCACCATGAATGGCGACCCTACGGGATTTAAAGCGATTGTGAGCCAGGAAAAGGCATTGCTGCTAAAGCGCGGTTGTTGAGGCGACATCCCATCGCCCCTCTGCTCGGTCGCCGCACGGCGTCACTGCAACTGCCCAAGCATTGGCGAACGAAAGTCGCAGTATGTAAACGAATGTTGCTCAAACTTTGACATCAATATCCTTGCTGCGGATAAACGCGATTTAAAACCGGTTCGCCGCGCGCGGCGCGCTGGATATTTTCGGCAACCTGCGGTGCGGCGCTGGCGGGAATGGCGACCGAGGCCAGATGCGGCGTGATCAATACATTTTCCATGCTCCACAGCGCATCTTCCGGCGGCAACGGTTCGCGATCGAATACATCCAGAGTGGCTTGAGCAATATCCCCACGCTGCAACGCCTGCGTTAACGCCGCCTGATCGACAATCGCCCCGCGCGACACATTAATAAACGCGCTGCCGGGCGGTAAGCGAGCCAGTCTTTCCGCACTCAGCAATCCCTTGGTTTGCGGCGTGAGTGGTAGCATCACCACCAAAATATCGCTGCTGGCGAGGAAATCATCCAGCACCTCTATTCCGCTGCTACAGGTAATGCCTTCGATGGCTTTCTGCGATCGCGACCAGCCACGCACATCCAAGCCCTGACGCGCCAGTTCCTGCGCGGCGTGCGCGCCCAACTCACCTAATCCCAGCACGCCAACGCGCACGGTTTCCGGCGAACGAGGATGCAGGTAATGCCAGCGTCGTTCACGTTGCGCCCGCTCAAACGCCGGAATGTCACGCACATAACGCATTACGGCAAACAGCACGAAGCCGGCCATCATGCGCGCCATATGCGGGTCAGACAAACGAACAATCGGGATATCCGGCAAATCATCACGTCCGACCAGCGAGTCAACGCCCGCCCCCAGATTCACCAACAGTTTCAGGTTGCGGTAAGCAGCAAAAAAGCCGTGCGGCGGCTTCCACACCAGCGCGAAATGCACTTCGTCGACGTTTTGCACCTCTTCCGCGCGACAGATATTCACGCCTGGCAGATGCGGCGCGAGCAACGCTGACCACTGTTCAAAGCTGTCGAAATCGCTGTAAAACACCAGGGTACTCATGCCACATGCGCCTTGATCAACTCGGCCACCGCATCAATCGCCAGTTCGTAACCGATTACGCCCAAGCCGGCGATCACGCCGGTGGCGGCTTTCGATACCATTGAGTGATGGCGGAACGGCTCGCGCTTCCAGATGTTGCTCATGTGCGCTTCGATGATCGGGCCATCAAACATCAGCAACGCATCGAGAATCGGCACCGAACTGTAGGTTAAACCGGCAGCGTTGATGATCAATCCGGCGGCCTGCTGACGCGCTTCCTGTATCCAATCAACCAACACGCCTTCGTGATTGCTTTGAAGAAATTGCAGCGTGACGTTGTGCGCGGCCGCCCGGCGCTGGCAGCGTTCACCGATGCTGGCAAAGCTTTCAGTGCCGTAGGTGCCGCTTTTGTCCATGCCATACAGGTTGGCGTTCGGGCCGTTGAGGAAATAGATTTGCTGATTCATGTGATTTCCTGAGTCGCTATGCGGTGGTCACCATAAATGGCGACCCTACGGTTAAAGTGCCTGTTATTCGTAGGGTCGCCATTTATGGTGACCGAATTACGATTTACGGCAATCAATGCGGGCGCGTGGCGGCCATAGCCGGGCGGGCATCGAACATGGCAAACCAGGCGGCGGTTTGCGGATGATCTGCACGCCAGTTAAGGACTTCGAAGCGGAAATCGAGATAACCCAGCGCGCACCCAATGGCGATCAAACCCAGGTCATTCGGCTGCGAGCTAAAACTGGCGACCTGACGTTCAATTTCCCCCAACGCGGCGCTGACTTTCTTCAGTTGTCCGTCGGCCCAACCTTGCCACTGTTTTTCCACCGGCCGCGCGCTAAATTCATAACGAGCCAGCAACGCGGCATCGATCAATCCATCGCCCAACGCCTGGCGTGACAAACTCAACCAGCGCGCGTCGCCGTGCGGCGGGATTAAATCACCTTGCGCGCGGACATTGAGGTATTCACAAATCACGCGGCTGTCGTACAGGCACAATCCTTCTTCCGTGCGCAGCGCCGGCACTTTGGCTAACGGATTAAAGGTGGCAATGCGCTCATCACGTTCAATCGGATGCGCCGCCGAATCTAACAGCTCAATCTCATGAGTCAGCCCAAGACAGTACGCAGTCACCATCACTTTGCGCACATAAGCAGATGTAGTGGCGTAAAACAGTTGCATCATGCGAGCGCTCCCGGCTGATCCACGTTCAGTAGCACTTTGCCAATGTTGGCGTTGGCCTCAAGGATGCGATGCGCATCCGCCGCCTGCGCCAGCGGCAAAACTTGATGCAGCGTGGGGACGATTTTGCCTGCAGCGATGAGCGGCAGCAGATGCTTGCGGATGCACTCAGCCAGGCGCGCCTTTTCAGCAGCGCTTTTGGGACGCAGCGTGGAAGAGGTCAAACTCAACCCTTTACGCATCACCAACTGCAGATCGAGTTCTATCTTCGCGCCCTGCATAAATGACAAACTCACATGACGTCCGCCTTGCGCTAAT
>NZ_DAMBSA010000304.1:0-5944 GCF_032054795.1 Pantoea sp. CTOTU49201 | reverse complement strand
GGAACCGTCAGCTGACCTGAAAGATGGGGCCAACACTCTGACGCTGGTTGCAGAGGAAACATTTGCAACGAATAAACGTGAAGGAACGCCTTCTGGTCCCTTCACGCTCATCACGGGAGAAGACGGAATCGTGCTGCAACACAGCGTCACCGCTACGGTGAATGAATCTGCTTCATCCGACCGGGATTTAGGCACTCAGGCATACAGTGGCGTTATTTATGCTGAACGCGATACCTCACTTCCCACCCTTTCCGGTGGTGCTCCCGGTGAAATTGGCAAACAGGGTTCGATCGCTCAAATCGTCGTCGGCGGGGAATATTATGAAGTTGATATTGATCCGGCCACCGGCAGATATAGCTGGACCGCGACCGTACCGTTTAGCGACGGCGATTACAGCGTTTCGGTGACGGTTAAAGATCGTGCCGGTAACATCGGTAAACCGACGCTGTACACCCTGCGCGTGGATACCACGCCGCCGGAAGCGCCGGAACTGATCAACCTTTATGACGATCAGGGTGCAAACCAGAGCAGCTTTGATCCCGGCGAAACCACCGACGATAAACGCCCGCAACTCACCGGTCTGGCTCAGGCGGGTACCACGGTATACCTCAAAGATGCCAGCGGTAAAACCATCGGCAGCGCGCTTGCAGATAAAGTTACAGGCATATGGAAGATGGAGCCGAATGAAGACCTGAAAGATGGCGCTAACAACCTGACGCTGGTTGCTGAAGAAACCTTCGCCGGCAAGACGCGCACCGGCACGTCATCTGCTGCGTTTACTATTGTGATTGGTGCAGATACGCCGGTTCTGCCGCCGAACACCATTACCATCAAAGAAGCCATCGACGATGTGGGTGCTTATACCGGAAAACTCGCCAGCGGCGCGCTGACCGATGACACCACGCCAACCCTGCGCGGCGACGTTTCTGCGGGCAACAGCGTGACGATTTACTATCGCCTGGCGGGCAGCAGCACCTGGGCCGGCAGCGCCACCGCGGCCGTCAGCGGCACCGAATGGAGCTGGACGCCGGGCAGCGCGCTCCCTTACGGCGCGTATGAGTTCCAGGCCAGCATTGGTAGCTTCAGCAGCAGCCTGTTCACGCTGGATATCGCCACAGCCGCTGACATCATCAACAAAACCCGCATCGAAACCGTGAAGGATGACTTCGGCGCCTGGCAGGGTGAACTGAGCAGCGGCGCAATTACGGACGACGCCACGCCATCGTTCAGCGGACGCGGTGAAGCCAACGGTAAAGTTGTGCTGCGCTACACGCAGGCGGGACAGCTGGCGAATACCGTGGTGGTTGATGTGGACAGCAGCGGCCGCTGGACGTGGACGCCAGCGTCAGGCCTGCCAGCCGGTAACTGGAGCTTTGAAGTTCAGCCACAGGGTCACAACGCCTGGTCAGATAGCTTCTCACTGAGCATCACCGGTAGCGATGGTTTTAATCCAGTTATTACCGACGGTTATGACGATATGGGTACGTCTATGGTGCTGGCTAACGGCGATACCACCGACGACACCACGCCAACCCTGAACGGCCGCGCCGAAGCGAACAGCATCGTTTATTTGCGTGCAGCCAGTGGCACCAATGACAACATTTACAGCCTAACGACCAATCCGGATGGAAACTGGAGCTGGACGCCGCAGTCCGCGCTAGCGCTGGGCAACTGGGAATTCCAGGTGAGCAAATCCGCGGCAAGCGGTTGGAGTGACACGTTTAAACTAAATCTGGAGGTTCTTCCGCAAGGATCTTCAGGTGAGGAACGCTTTGACTGGATTCTGGAATATCTTCGTCCAAATGGAGGAGGACCAGACAGGGGATTAGTACCTGCTAACACTATTATGAATGATGGCCTCAGATTACTCAAAGCAGCAGAAGTCCAACTTATTTCGGGGGTACATTTTATACATATCAATCCATCTTCAATTTATCCAGGTTCACCGACTGGCCTTTCATTGGGTTGGGATAACGGGACGACAGATGTAACATTTGATATTGTTTCATCGCCTTCACGAATATATATTGCCAGGATAAAAATTTATGACACTAAAGGGTTATTACTTAGTGATCAAAATGAAGGGATCGATGTAGGACCACATACGTTAAATAAATACAGATATTTTGCACCTGAGGGAAGGCTAATTGGAAAAGTCGACATAAGTACTACAAAACCGGATGCGACCGGGGGAATAGATAATATCCTTTGGGGAACTAAACTGCCACGCGCACTTGGGATAAATGAAGAGCAAAAATCAGAAAATTTAATTAATTCTGATGACAACGCACATAAATTACATGAAACAGGTGATTTAGCGCATAAATACATTATCGGCAGCGAAAGTAAAACCGATACTTTGCAACTCACCCACAATGATCAGCTTCTCGATTTAACCGCGGATATTAAGCAGATTGAATCGATAGAAATTATCGACATTACCGGTAGCGGCGATAATATTCTGAAGCTCGATCTCAACGCCCTGCTCCAGCACGGCGAGAAAGATCTGTTTATCGAAGATGGTAAAACGCAGTTGCTGGTAAAAGGCAATGAAGGCGATGTTGTCCAGCTCAAAGATATTCTGCCGGAAGGCAGCGACATCAGTGAATGGCAGCATCAGGACGGCACGATTACCATTGCGGGGGTCGAATATAACGTCTATAGCCATGGGGATGAAGCTGAACTGCTGGTGCAGCAAGGAGTAAAAACCGAGCTAATCTAATTAATTAAAAAATCCAAAACACTTATTCAGGCCACATTGTTTAACAATGTGGCCTTTTATTTAAGACCTTTCTCGTCATTCAATTTTCTGCCATCCATTACCTTTCCAGCTGGATAAATCTCTACACAACGCCATGTAGCACAACTGATAAGCCATTGAGCCCTTGACTTTATGCTTTTGAATACCAGGAAATCTTAGCAATGAATCCTCAGACCTATACAGGCACTGTTTATGCCCAGAGAGATACTTCTCTCCCAACCCTTTCTGGCACCGCATCCGATGAGAAAGGAAAAACAGGTGCAGTAGCCCGAATTTCGGTTGGCGGCGAATATTATGAGGTCCCGGTTGATCCGCTAACCGGTAAATACACATGGACCGCGAACACGCCCTTGCCCGATGGTGATTACAGCGTTTGGGTTACCATCAAAGATCGTGCCGGGAATGTTGGAAAGCCTTCGTTATATACCTTACGGGTAGATACCACGCCACCTGCAGCACCTGAACTCATCAATCTGTATGACAACATTGGCACTTCAACCAGTAGTTTTGATGCGGGCAAAATTACCGACGATAAGCGTCCGACATTGACCGGTCTGGCCCAAAAAGGCTCTACGGTGTATCTGCGTGATGTCGATGGCAACACGATTGGCAGTGCAAAAGCCGATAGCACCACCGGTAAATGGGTGATAGATCCAACCATTGATCTCAAAGACGGTGCCAATAGCCTGACGCTGGTCGCTGAGGAAAAGTTTGCCAACAAAATGCGCGAAGGTTCGCCTTCTGCACCTTTTATTATTGTGGTAGGAGCGGACGGCACCGTTCTGCAGCAACCCCGTTTGAATAGCGATGATGTTACACCATCCAGCCATGATATGAATTTACAGGCCTATAACGGCACGGTTTATGCGCAGAGAAATACCTCGTTGCCCAGCATTTCCGGTGGTGCTGCGGGTGAAAAAGGAAAGACGGGGGCCATTGCCCAGATCTCTGTCGGCGGGCAATACTTTGAGGTCCCTGTCGATTCTGTAACGGGTAGATATACATGGACTTCAAAGGTGCCTATGCCTGACGGTGATTACAGCGTCTCGGTAACAATTAAAGATCGTGCAGGCAACATCGGCAAGCCAACGCTATTAACGCTGCGCGTAGATACGACACCTCCCAATGCACCTGAGCTGCTCAATCTGTATGACAATCACGGTGCTAAAACCGGCAGTTTTGATGCGGGTCAGATCATTGATGATAAACGCCCGAAACTGACCGGTATTGCGCAAGAAGGCACGACCGTTTATCTGCGGGATGCGCAAGGCAACACGTTAGGCAGCGCGCTCGCCGATAAAACCAGCGGTAAATGGGTGATAGAACCATCGGTCGATCTGGATGACGGGGTCAACAACCTCACACTGGTCGCCGAAGAAACCTTCGCCAATGTAAAGCGCAGTAGTACAGCTTCTGCGCCCTTCGCTATTGTGGTCGAGGCTGGAAGCACTGAACTGCCGCCAAATACCATCACTATCAAAAAGGCAGTGGATGACACAGGTGTCGATCCGCTTAATCTTGCCAGCGGCTCATTAACAGAAGACACCACACCCACGTTAAGCGGTGAGGTCTCCGATGACATGATCGTGACTATTTACTACCGCCTCACCAGCAGCGACACATGGACTGGCAGCGCCATCGCAACGACCAACGGCACGCATTGGAGCTGGACACCCAACACGCCGTTTGCTGCCGGTGAATATGAGTTCCAAGCCAGTATTGGTGGTTACAGCAGCAGCCTTTTCCGGCTGGAGATTGCCACTGCCGAAGATATCCAAAAGAAAACGCGTATCGAATTTGTATTCGATGATTTCGGCGCATGGCAAGGGCCGCTGAGTAGTGGAGCCATTACTGATGGAGCAACGCCCACTTTTAACGGTCGTGGAACCAGCAACAGCAAAATTGTGCTGCGCTACACGCAGTCTGGCCAGCCAAGCGGCACGGTGGTGGTTGACGTCGACAGCAGCGGTAACTGGACGTGGAAACCTGCCTCCAGCTTGTCGGCAGGAAACTGGAACTTTGATGTTCAGCCGCAAGAAGCCAGAGATTGGTCCGAGGCTTTTTCACTGATTATTACTGGTGCAGAGGGTTATGAACCGGTAATCACCGAAGCTCTGCCTGATGCGGGATCGACGGAAGTGTTGCGCAGCAATGACACCACTGATGACGCAACGCCACATCTGTATGGCCGTGCCGAAGCCAATAGCGTGATCTTTTTTCGCACCAACAGCGGTACCACTTCGATGGTGTATAGCGTAATCACCGATTCAGCAGGTAACTGGAGCTGGACACCTGAAGCAGAACTCGCCACTGGCAGTTGGCATTTTAGAACAAGTAAAAGCACGCTTGGCGGCTGGAGCGATGCATTTACTCTGCATATTGGCGCGGTTTCTGATGCCAATGGGCTGGAAGAGTTTAGTTATAGCTTTACCGAATTCGTTGAAGGCTTAAGTTACACGTTAGATTCAGGTGCAAGCCTCGTCATGCATGAACAAGGTGTCGTTAATGCGCAAAATAATGCGTCTGGATTCTATGCAGAGCGTGTTCTGGTGGTAAACCTCGAAAGTAAAGTCACATTAGCTCTCCCTTCCCCCACCAGCAAATTTGAATTTTCAGTTCTGCAAAATGATGTCGTTTCAACTGCGCAAATTGCTTTTTACAGCGCGGAAAAGTCATTAGTCGGCTCATTAACCGTGAGCAGCAATCAATTATCCATTCCGGGTTACTATACTTTTGACTATTTATCAGAAAATGTGGACATCAGTTACATTGAAATAACAACAGTTTCAGGAGCTGAAATAGCCTTCGACTGGATAAAATGGGGAGCTTCAGAGAGCGCAACAAATAATGACACGATGTTATCCGAGCAGTTCATCTTTGATTTATTAGTTGATGATATTGAGCCCTTATCCATTGAACTCAATACGCTACTCAAGAACGGTGAAAAAAACCTGTTTATCGAGGACGACAGAATTCAATTAATGGTTAATGGCAGTGATGCTAATGAGGTGCAACTCAAAGCTTTATTACCACAACAGAGCGATATCACTGAATGGAAACATCAGAATGGTAGCGTTACGATTGCAGGCGTGGAATACAACGTTTATCGCCACGGCGATGATGCAGAATTGCTGGTACAGCAAGGGGTAAAAACGGAACTGGTTTAATGGTTGAATAATTTAT
>NZ_DAMBSA010000303.1:0-6014 GCF_032054795.1 Pantoea sp. CTOTU49201 | reverse complement strand
TGTTTAAGCCATCACGCATGATCACGCCGCCGCCGAGGAAACCGATACCGGATACCACATAGGCCGCGACGCGCGAGGCGTCGGTGGCGATGCCTGGCACGCTTTGCGTCATCAGAACGAACAGACATGCACCGGTGCTCACTAGCGCATTGGTGCGTAATCCTGTCATGCGTTGACGTAACTGGCGCTCACTACCAATCAGCGCGCCCAAAACCAGCGCGACAGTGACGCGCAGTAAAAAAATTTTCCAATCCATGATAGACCTCACTCCGCAGATTTTATTTGCGGAACAACAGGTTAAAAAATGGATTACAGACAGTGCGAATACCGCTGGGAATCAGCTGCATTATGCTTATGAAAAGGGGTGATTCTGGAAGGAAATCCACCGTCTTAACGCGCAGTTAAGACAGCGTGAAGGCTATCTTACCGCGAGGTCCTGTTGTAATCGTGTGGGACAAGTGTCCAATGCCGTTCTCCTCTTGGGTAAAAATTCGCCGCGATTCTAAAATGGTTTGCGCCGCGTTGCCAACTCAAAAAGCCCGTTCGTTTACGTTGGATTAAGGACAAGAAACCCGCCGAGGCGGGTTTATGTGCCAGTTTAACGTCCGGTCGTTAACCAGCGACTCAGTGTGCCCGAGTTAGCATACCCGCTGATAATGGCTGCATAGCTATCAAAACGGTTGCTGACTTCACTGACCTGGTTGTTGTACAGATCGCTTTCTGCGCTCAATACGTCCAGCAGTGAACGGCGGCCTAAGTGATACCACTGATCAAAGAAGTCCTTACGAATACGATCGGATTCCACAATCAGGTTTTTGTAGAGCACGGCGCGTTCCGCTGTTGAGTGTGCATTCTGGCTGGCAGCGCGTACACGGTTTTCCAGATCGCGGCGCTGTTCCTGCACCTGCTGACGGCTTGCTTCGGCACGCTTAATGGCCGCAATTTCCTGTGCATTGGTTGAACCGCCGCGGAATAAGCCCCAGCTTACGTTCAGGCCGGTTTGCCATGCCTGCTGGCGTCCGAGCTGATCTTCACGGGTGTTTTTGCTAACCGTCCAGTTGAGCTTTGGCAGACCAGAAGCTTTGATCGCCTCCGCCTCTTTGAAGGCCGCTCGCTCTTCGGCGCTGGCGCGCAAGATCAATGGATGCACGTCCAGACTCGTCAGCTGCCGATTTAAATCGCCAAAGGAAAGCGCCCACTTATCGCTGGCCGGTAAAGTCACGCGGCTGTTGCCCATCAGTCGATTCAGGGTGATTTCTACATCACGTGCGCGTGATTCGGCATTTTCCAGATAGCTTTGCGCTTGCAGCAAGCGCCCTTTCGCCTGCGTCAGTTCACTGCGACGTCCAGTATCTGATTGAACAATGCCGCTGAGCATTTTGGTCAGCTCTGCCATACGCCCCAGATATTGTTTGCTGATGGCAATGACGTGCTGCTGTTTATTCCACTCAATCAATGCATTACTTACCTGCATTGCCAAATCTTCACGCTGTGCCTGCACTGATTGCAGCGCAGAAGTCACACGCTCTTCACGACTTTCAATGGTGCGACTGGTTTGGCCAAAGTCGATAAGGTTGGTCGCCACTGAAACACCTAATGATGGCGTATTCCCCTGGTATTCATAATTCTTCGTGCCACTACCAAACTCTTTGGTGGCCGAAGCGGCGCTGACATCAACCTGCGGCCAGCGCTGGCCTTTTGCTTCATCCACGCTGGCTTCAGCCGCATCGCCCTGAGCGATATAGGACTTCAGTGACGGACTGATACGCCAGGTAATGCGTGCAGCCGAAAGAAGCTTTTGACGAATTTCACTCTCGGCAACCGTTTCATTAGCCCCGCCGCTCAGCGTAACCGGGGAAGTCGTGACTGCTGCATCGGCTGAATGCGTGCTTACAAAATTGATATTTGCCTGTGGGCTTTCCACTGGAGCATAAGTCGCGGTTTGCGCAGGTTGCTGCTGACTCACGTTCCGCGCCGGTTGCATCGGATTGAACGGCTGTGGCTCAGGACGACGCTGATCCTCCGTCAGGAAACCGCCGCCCTGAATTTCAGCCGGCTGGCTCGGTTTGGTATTGATCGGTGCCGCACGTTCTACGACCTTAAGCTGTTGTGGAGCTTCAGCTATCGCAGGCGGTGCGATTGGCGCAGCTGATGGCTGAACCGGCTGAGTAACAGCGGCCGCTGGTATCTGCCTTTCAGCGAAGATCGGTTGCTGCGCTGGCGCAACGTTTGCCTCAGGTGCCGGTGGAGCAGACGTTGGTGCCACAGGAACCGGCAAAGGCGGAGTTCGCATCGGCGCTGGAGCCAAAGCCAACTGAGGCTGACCACTCATTTCCGCAAACATCATCAACTCACTGGTGGAATCAGCCATTACGTTGACCGCAGGTGCCATCACCACCGCAATACAAACGGCAAGCAGAGAGAGATGACGCGCCTGTACATGGCGCATCTTGTTATTATTTTTCATGATTATTAACGCTCGCGGAATGCTTCTTTGGCTTTCAGGACCGGCTTCAGCAGGTAATCGAGAATGGTTTTCTCACCCGTGCGCACCTCGACGGTAGCGATCATGCCGGGAATGATTGGCAGATCTTTGTTACCCGCGTGCAGCGTGCTTTTATCCGTCAGAATGAGTACGCGATAGTAGGTATCATCCGGGCGTCCACTGGCCGCTTTTTGATCGTCTTTCAACGTGTCCGGACTGATGTACTCCACGTGCCCATCAAGTCCGCCGTAAATAGCAAAGTCATAGGCAGTGATTTTCACCTTCGCAGGCAAACCAGGACGCAGGAAGGCGACATCCGACGGACGGATTTTCCCTTCCACCAGCAACTGCTCTTCCAGAGGAACGATTTCGAGGATGTGCTCACCAGGCTGAATAACCCCGCCAATGGTGTTCACGCGCACGTTCTTCACCGTACCGCGCACCGGCGCCACAATCGTGGTGCGATCAACAATATCGGCACGACCAATAAGGTTCTCGCTAACCTGGCTCAGTTCTAATTCCAGGCGTCCCAGCTCGGTGTGGGCTTCAGATTGATAGCGGTTACGACGTTCAACGATTTGCGCCTGGATGTCATTGGCCTGACGCTGCATACGCAGTAGTTCGACTTCCGACAAGAGACCTTTGGCCGCTAACGGTTCAGCCAGATGAATTTCACGCATTGAAAGTGCGTAGCTGCGTTGCAATGAGCTGACGCTGTCACTTAACGCACGTTTACGCGATTCATAGGCTTTAGTTTCCTGCGCCACAACAGCCGGATCGCTCTTCACCTGCTCATCAAACGCCAGTGGCAGTGAATACGCTTCCGCACGCAGGCGCGCTATGCTGCCCTTAAGACCCACCACTTTGCTCAGGACTTCGCGATAGCTGGACTGCGCACGCGTTGGGTCAATTTTCAGCAGCACATCGCCGCGGTTCACCACCGTACCTTCACGCACATTCATCTCCGCCAGAATGCCGCCTTCCAGGCTTTGAATGACCTGTTCACGACTGCGTGAGATGACTTTGCCATCGCCTTTGGTGATCTCTTCGACTCGTGCATAGTTGGCCCAGGTAATACCCACACCTAACACCGCAATGATGATCCACATCACTAACTTGGAACCGGGCGTGGTTTGTGACAGCAGCGAAGCCTGCACGTCATTCATAAATTCGGCATCAGCAGCGGACATACCTTTCACGCTCTTACGCCATGGCGTTAACTTGCTCATACTGCAGCCTCCTCTGCCGCTGCTTCCGTCTGCGCTGACATTGCCGAAGCATCGTTAGCGGGAGCTGGAGCACTTACTGCCGGTTCAACCGCCTGTCGCGGCTGCTGGCGGGCTTTATTTTTACCTTCCAGCGCAGCAAGCACCTGATCTTTCGGGCCATCTGCGACCACTTTTCCTTCTTCCACTACGATGATGCGATCGACCAGCGCCAGAATGGACGGACGATGCGTCACAACAATCAACGTGTGTCCTTCGCTTGCACGACGTAAGTGCGCGAGGAACTGATTCTCCGTCATGCTATCCATGGCGCTGGTAGGCTCATCCATCAGCAACACTTTGGGACGCGTTAAGAGTGTTCTCGCCAAAGAAACTAACTGACGCTGACCGCCTGACAGGCCTTCACCGCCCTCGCCGACCGTTAAATTGATTCCGCTTGGATGACGTGCGGCGACATGATCCAGACCGGTAAGATTCAGCACGCGCAGCAGCTCATTGGCGGTGGCGTCTGGACGCCCAATCATCACGTTTTCGCGCAGCGTGCCGTAGAACAGACGCGCATCCTGCCCGACAAAGCCAACGGCTTTGCGCCAGTCCGCTGGATCAATCTGGTTAACGTCCAACCCATCGGCTGAAAGCTGGCCTTTCACCGGCTGGTAGAGACGCGCCATCACACGTAATAAGGTGGATTTACCGCTACCGATGCGCCCCAGAATAGCGACGCGTTCGCCAGCTTTGATGCTCAACGAGATATCTTTGAGGATCTCCGGATTCGGCTTCATTGGCGGAGCTGGATAGGAGAAGTTGACGTTGGTCAGCGTGATCTCGCCACTCAGCGGAGGATCGGTGAGATAGGTTTTGCTGCTGTCACGATCGACAGGCATCTCCATCAGCTTATTGAGCGAGGTTAACGCGGCTTTTGCCTGCTGATAACGTACCGCCAGACCAATAACCTGACCGAGTGGACCGGTTGCACGGCTGGCTAACATCACGGTGGCGATCATTGCACCCATGGTAAAGGTGCCTTTGTTGATCAGATAAACACCGGCCACCACCAGCATCACCGTCTGGAACTGCTGCAGGAACGTCACCACGCCGGTCGCCAACGTCGAGTAGCGTTTGGATTTCATCGAGTTAGCTGACTGCAGTGCGCTGAAGTTTTCCCAGCGGCGCTGCATGTGCGCTTCGCCGCCAACTGCTTTCAGCGTTTCCATTCCTTCAACCGACTCGATCAGCACGCCTTGTTTGAGTGAAGCGTCACGCAGGTTCTCTTTCATGATGCGCGCCAGCGGCCACTGGATCGCGGCACTGACGATGATGATCAACGGGATCATCATGAGTGGGATGATCGCCAGCGGACCGCTGATAAAGAAGATCACGCCGACAAACATCAGAATGAAGGGCAGATCGGAAATCGCCGCCAGCGTGGCGGAAGCCACGAAATCACGCACTGATTCATATTCACGAATCTGGTTGGCGAAGGTACCGGAGGAAGCCGGTTTATGTTCCATCTGGATGGAAAGCGCCTGGCGGAACAGCATACTGCCGAGCACTAAATCGGCCTTTTTACCGGCCATATCCAGCAGATGCGCACGCACAAAGCGCGTAATTGCTTCGAAGATCATCGCAATGGTGACGCCAATGGCCAGCGACCACAGCGTCACGAATGCCTGGTTCGGTACCACGCGGTCATAGACGTTCATGGTGAAGAAGATGCTGGAAAGACCCAGAACGTTGATCAATACCGCCGCAATCGCTGCACTGCGATAATAACGGCGATAGCGCCACAACGTGGTAAACAGCCAATGGCCTTTCACCTCTGGCAACATTTCACTGGCGCGCTCATCAACCACCGCAGCAGGTTTCGCCATTACGGCGAAGCCGGCGTAAATCTCATTGAGTTCTGCCAGGCTCATCTCAACGGCTGAAGCGCTTACTTCAGGCATCACCAGTTGGAAACGCAATTCACGTTGATTCTCTTCGTTGGTGTGAATACGGCGTGAAAGCACAATGCAGCCGCCGCCCTCTTTGCGCAGCAGAATCATCGGCATTAACTGTTCCGGAAGATCCTGCAGACGACGCTCGACCATGCCGCCGGTAATGCCGGCATTTTCCAGCGCCGTCATGGCTTGTGATGGTGAGAGCAATGTCGCTTTTGGCAACCCTGCCACCAGCGCTTCTTCACTTTTTTCGCGTTTGTAGTGTTTGCAGATCCAAGCCACGCTCTTTAATAGCGTGTCATCCACCGTGGTTTCAATACGAGCAACAGAACGCGCATCCTGCTCCACAGCATCCTGCTTCTG
>NZ_DAMBSA010000302.1:0-6041 GCF_032054795.1 Pantoea sp. CTOTU49201 | reverse complement strand
TCTGGAAGTTTCAGCATCTGCAATACAGAAGCGACGGTCCCTACTGAGAAGAGATCGTTAATGCCAGGTTCATCCGTTGAAGCCTCTTTCTGTGCAACCAGCATGATCTTTTTATCATGATCCATCGCGGCTTCGAGGCACCGAATCGATTTTTCCCGACCAACAAACAACGGAATTACCATGTGCGGATAAACCACCACGTCGCGCAACGGCAACACGGGGATTTCAATGCGTTCAGAACGCTCAGGATTCATAGAGCTCTCTCTTAGTTTAATGTCCGCCAGGTGATGGGTACCGCGCAATAGAGGTTTTGCAGTTAAACCCACAGGATATTGAGTATATGGGGATGCTTGTACGACATTCAATGTCACTGGCGAGAGAAAAACAAAAGGGGAAAGATTTTTCCCCTTTTTTAAGATAACAACGTGGTGCGATTGTTTATTTATTCACCAGAAGCCTGGGCTTCATGCTTTCCATAAATCAACATCGGCTCAGATTGACCTTCAATCACTGACTCATCAATCACTACTTTTTCAACGTCATCCATTGAAGGCAGGTCGTACATGGTTTCAAGTAACGCACCTTCAACGATAGAACGCAGACCACGTGCACCGGTTTTACGTGACATCGCTTTTTTAGCGATCGCCGTTAAGGCTTCGTCACGGAATTCCAGTTCTACACCTTCCAGATTGAACAGCGCCTGATACTGTTTGGTCAGCGCGTTCTTCGGCTCACGCAGGATCTGAATCAGCGCTTCTTCACTCAGTTCGCTCAGCGTTGCCACAACCGGCAGACGACCGATGAACTCAGGAATCAGGCCAAACTTAATCAAGTCTTCTGGCTCAACCTGCGACAGCAATTCGCCTTCGCTCGCCTTCTGGGATTTGCCCTTCACGGTTGCGCCGAAGCCGATGCCGGATCCGGTTTCAACACGCTGGGAAATCACCTTATCGAGACCGGCGAATGCGCCACCACAGATAAACAGAATCTTGGAGGTATCAACCTGCAAGAACTCCTGCTGTGGATGTTTGCGTCCGCCCTGCGGCGGTACGGCAGCCACGGTGCCTTCAATCAATTTCAACAGCGCTTGCTGTACGCCTTCGCCCGAGACGTCACGGGTGATCGACGGGTTGTCAGACTTACGAGAAATCTTGTCGATTTCATCGATGTAGACAATGCCGCGCTGCGCTTTCTGCACGTCGTAATCACACTTCTGCAGCAGCTTCTGGATGATGTTTTCTACGTCTTCACCCACGTAACCCGCTTCGGTCAATGTGGTGGCATCCGCCATTGTAAATGGCACATCCAGCAAGCGCGCCAGCGTTTCCGCTAACAGTGTTTTACCGCTACCGGTTGGACCGATCAGCAAAATGTTGCTTTTGCCCAGTTCAATGCCGTTGCTGGTATCGCCATTACGCAAGCGTTTGTAGTGGTTATATACCGCTACTGCCAACACTTTCTTCGCCCTTTCCTGACCAATAACATAATCATCAAGGTGATGGCGGATTTCATGCGGCGTCGGCAGTGAGCTACGCTCGCGATGCGGCGCAACTTCCTTAATCTCTTCACGAATGATGTCGTTGCAAAGATCAACGCACTCATCGCAAATGTACACTGACGGCCCGGCAATTAGCTTACGGACTTCATGCTGGCTTTTGCCGCAGAAAGAGCAGTACAGCAACTTACCTGAACCGTCTTTGCGCTTATCTGTCATCAGCTAACCTCTTTTCTTTCTCAGACCAAATTTGTTGTACGGCGCTGGCCGTACATCAACGGCCGATATGCATTCAACCCATCTGCCTGCTCCCCGTTAACTATAGCGTAAGGGGCAGACAGATGTGTCTTATTGGCGATGCGTCAGGATTGAGTCGACCAAGCCATACTCAACCGCTTCGCTCGCAGAGAGGAAACGATCGCGCTCGGTGTCGCGTTCAATCTCTTCCAGCGATTTGCCGGTGTGCTCAGCCATCAACTCATTCATGCGCTGCTTCACTTTCAGAATTTCGCGCGCATGGATTTCGATATCCGTCGCCTGGCCCTGATAGCCGCCCAACGGCTGATGAATCATCACACGTGAATTAGGCAGGCAGAAGCGTTTGCCTTTGGTGCCTGCGGTCAGCAGGAACGCACCCATTGAACAAGCCTGACCCATACAGATGGTGCTGACATCGGGCTTGATAAACTTCATTGTGTCATAAATCGACATCCCAGCAGTAATCACGCCGCCTGGCGAGTTAATGTACAGGTAAATGTCTTTTTCAGGATTCTCAGCTTCCAGAAACAGCATCTGCGCCACGATCAGGTTAGCCATATGATCTTCAACCTGACCGGTCAGGAAGATCACACGCTCTTTGAGCAGGCGAGAGTAGATGTCGTAAGAACGCTCGCCGCGCGAGGTTTGTTCGACCACCATTGGCACCAGCGCCATGTGCGGTGCAGTAAATTCACGATCGCCACTGTATGACATTACCGTCTCCTGATAAATTTCATTGGCAACATTCTGTACCGATTTTACGTAAGCCGAGGCGCAAACACTACGTGCCACGGTCTCAAACCGAAATAACAACCCGGTTAATCAGTCAGTCTCACTGTTTTCATGCATTCTCCCTGTATCTGGGGATGCTGCCCAGTTGTTTCAAGCATAACAACCTTTTGCCCATTCGCTAACACGGAAAAAGAGCTTAGCGGATAATTTGCCGATTAATTAAGCAAATAGAGGACAAATCAGTGTACTTAACGCCAGAAACGAAAAAGCCCGCGACTTTTCAGTCACGGGCTTAGCACTAACGGTTAACGAATGAATCAGGCCGCAGAGGTCTGGTTCATCAGTTCCTGGAAGTTAGTGGCTTTATCGGTCACTTTCGCTTTCGCCAGTACCGCTTCAACCGCTTGCTCTTCCAGAGCCACGTTGCGCATGTTGTTCATCAGCTCGCTGTTCTTGCTGTAGAACTCGATCACTTCCTGCGGATCTTCGTACGCAGAAGCCATCTCTTCGATCAGCGTCTTAACGCGATCTTCGTCAGCCTGCAGTTCGTTGATGCGAATCACTTCGCCCAACAGCAGACCCACAACTACGCGACGTTTAGCCTGCTCTTCGAACAGTTCACGTGGCAGCTCCAGCGCTTGCTTCTCGTTGCCACCAAAACGCTGTGCAGCCTGACGACGCAGAACGTCGATTTCGCTGTCGATCAGCGCAACCGGAACGTCGATGTCGTTGGCGTTAACCAGACCGTCGATTGCCTGAGTCTTCACGCGGTTACGGATAGCACCTTTCAGCTCGCGATCCATGTTCTTACGCACTTCTGCACGCAGACCGGCAACTGAACCATCTTCCACGCCAAAGCGCTTGATGAACTCTTCAGTCAGCTCTGGCAGCTCGCGGGTTTCAACTTTCTTCAGCACGATTTCGAACTTCGCATCTTTCCCTTTCAGGTTTTCTGCGTGGTAATCGTCTGGGAATTTCACGTCGATAGTGAAGGTTTCACCGGCTTTATGGCCAACAACGCCCTCTTCGAAGCCTGGGATCATACGACCCTGGCCCATTGCCAGCACGAAGTCAGAGGCTTTGCCGCCTTCAAACTCTTCGCCGTCAACAGAACCGCTGAAGTCGATGGTCGCGCGATCTTCAGCAGTCGCTGCTGCATCGCTCTCTTTCCAGGTCGCCTGCTGCTTCTGCAGGGTTTCCAGCATGGTATCAACGTCAGCGTCAGTCACTTCTACTACTGGCTTCTCGACTTCGATTGCGTCCAGGCCTTTCAGCTCAACTTCTGGATACACTTCGAACTCAACCGCGTAGGTGAAGTCTTCGCCTTCTTTATATTCGCCCGGCACATAGTTTGGTGCGCCAGCCGGATTGATTTTCTCTTTGATGATGGCGTCAACGAAGTTGCGCGTCATCAGCTCGCCCAGCACGTCCTGGCGAACAGAAGCACCGTAGCGCTGAGAAATGATGTGTGCCGGCACTTTGCCTTTACGGAAACCGTCGATACGGACTTTCTTAGCCACTTCCACCAGTTCTTTCTTCACTGCGCTTTCGATGCTGTCAGCTGCAACAGTAATCGAAATGCGACGGCCCAGACCCTGAGTGGTTTCTACTGAAACTGTCATCTTGTTACCTCAAAAAATCACGTGCTCGGTCAACTTCAGACACCACACATAAAATGCGCCGTATCCAACAACCGGGACGGCCTCTGCAGGCAGAACCTAATCCCTGTCACCAGAAGCGTCCCGAAGACATTCCGGAAAAATAGACGCAGCATTATAGCGGCATCGCTGGAATGAGTCGAGGCTGCAAACTCACCACTTTTTAGCGGTTTTGCTGCTTTTTTGCGCCGTAGATCGCGTTTGAGTGTAATAAATGAAAAGAAAACGGCCCGCAGGCCGATTTTGAGGATGAGGAAGAAGGGAATTCAGGCGAGCGTGCCAGCACCGCGACAATTCGGTGAAGCCAAAACCGTATCCTGCAATCCATCCCACTCTTTTTGTGTGTAAGTATGCAGTGCCAGCGCGTGTACGCTGCCCGCTAATTCGGTTGCCAGTTCGCCATAAATAGCGCGATGACGTTGCAGAAAGCGCTGACCGGTAAATCGATCGCTGACAATCACCACTTTAAAGTGACTTTCAGAACCGGCGGGCACGTTATGACGGTAGCTTTCATCATGCACTTCAAGATGTGCAGGCTCGAAAGCGTTACGCAACTTTTCTTCTATTTGTTCGCGAATCATGATTAACACTCCTTTCCGGCGAGCGCTGTGCCCATCTGTTTAAATATTAGTAGGTTTTTCACCGCTTCCGCAGCTTGGTCGTAAATAAATCCGCCAGCGCTGCGCATAGTAACCTGCTTATCTCGCAGGTCAACTGGCTGGCGTTTCATCCTGTCCGAAAAAAGCCTTTACAATCAATTTCCATTGGCCCGGGGCTTTTTTCACCGCTGCGCAATGCTATGATGGCCGCAGTTTTGCAAACCAACCCATATGCTAACGAGAATGAGTATGTTGAAAAAACTGTTATTCCCTCTGCTGGCTGCTTTTATTTTGGCCGGCTGTGCCAGCAACAACACTACGTTGGATATTCAACCGAAGATCCAACTGCCGCAGCAAGATCCAAGCCTGATGGGCGTCACCATCAGCGTTAACGGTGCCGATCAACGTTCCGATCAGGCGCTGGCCAAAGTGAACCGTGATGGTCAGTTGATCACGCTGACACCATCCCGCGATCTGCGTTTCCTGCTGCAGGAAGTGTTAGAGAAGCAGATGACGTCGCGCGGCTACATGATTGGCCCAAGCGGTGCCGTTGATCTGCAGATCGTGGTGAATGGTCTGTATGCTGATGTGACACAAGGCAACGTGCGCTACAGCATTACCACTAAGGCGGATATCTCCATCATCGCCACCGCGAAAAACGGTAACAAGCAGGTGAAAAACTATCGCCAGACTTACAGCGTAGAAGGCGCGTTTACCGCCACCAACGAGAAGATCACCAACGCGGTTAACTCAACGCTGAGTGACGTGATTGCTGATATGGCGCAGGACACCAGCGTTCACAACTTTATCAAGCAGAACGCCCGCTAATTTCCGCAGTAATTTGCCCGGCGACGCTTCGCCGGGCTTCATTTCAGGTTGGCTATGACATCTCACTATCTGCGTATTTTTACCCAACGTAATGCGGCGGTATTGCTGCTGCTGGGTTTTGCCTCAGGCTTACCGCTGGCGTTAACCGCCGGGACGTTACAGGCGTGGATGACGGTAGAGAATGTTGACCTGAAAACCATCGGTTTCTTCTCCCTTGTCGGCCAGGCTTACGTGTTTAAGTTCCTGTGGTCGCCGATGATGGATCGCTATACGCCACCGTTTCTCGGTCGCCGTCGCGGCTGGCTACTGGTCACGCAGCTGGCGCTGATTGGTGGCATTATCGCCATGGGCTTTATGCAGCCATCGCGTGACTTGACGCTGCTGGCCGCGCTCGCAGTGTTGGTTGCCTTCTGTTCAGCCTCGCAGGATATCGTGTTTGATGCCTGGAAAACCGATGTACTGCCGCCGGAA
>NZ_DAMBSA010000301.1:0-6099 GCF_032054795.1 Pantoea sp. CTOTU49201 | reverse complement strand
ACCGCGTCGGCATCCTCGGTTTTCCACACTAAACCGCTGAGGCCAATCGGCGACTGCCACAAATCCTGGCGCAGATTGCTGCGCCCAGCTTCAAACCCCAACAGCTCCAGATAGTTATCACCAAAAATTGCCAGATGATTACTGGAGCCGAGCGAGTGATGACCGCGCTCGGTCAGCTGAAATCCCAGCCGACGAAATAGCGCGCTGGCGTCATCCAGCTGGCTGGCAACGTTGATCACCACATGGTCGAGACGTGGAACAGGTACAGAAATCGCCATCGGTTTTCTCCTTGCTCTCATGGTCACGATGCCAGCGCCTGTTGCTGGCGCAGCGTCAGCAGTGCGCGCTGGGCCAGTTCGGTGAAGTAATGCACCGCCGGTTCCAGCATCGCTTCATCCGGATCGAATCCGGCGTGATGCAGGCCAAATTCACTGGCGCTGCCGATGCTGACGAACGCGCCCGGCAACTGTTGAAGATAGAAGGCGAAGTCTTCACCGCCCATTTGTGGCGTGCCGACCTGGGTTTGATAGCCTTGCTCTGTTGCCAGCTCCAGCGCGAAATTGGCCCATTGCGGCGTGTTGACCAGCGAAGGCGGGCCTTCTTGCCACACCAGCTCCGCCTGCGCGCCAAATCCAGCGGCGATGCCATTGATCAGCGCCGCGATTTTCTGTGGGATCTGCGCGCGAATCTCCGTGTTGTGGGTGCGTACTGTGCCTTCCAGTTCCACCGTTTGGGGCAGCACGTTCCAGCTGTTGCCTGCCGTAAAACGCGTGACGCTGACCACCACCGATTCCAGCGAACTGAACACGCGGCTCGGCAGCGTTTGCAGTGCGGTGACGATGTGGCTGCCAATCACGATGCTATCAATGCCTTCATGCGGACGCGCGGCGTGCGCGCCTTTGCCGGTGATATTGATCTGGAAGCGATCGACGTTGGCATAATAGGCACCGCCGCGTGTACGCAGCGTGCCGGTCGGCAGATCCGGCGCGTTATGCAGGCCGAAAATCGCCTGCACATCTTTCAGCGCGCCCGCCGCCAGTAGCTGCTTTGCACCGGTGAAAATCTCCTCGGCAGGCTGAAACAGAATGCGTACGCGGCCAGGCAGCTTGGATTCGATGCGTTTCAGCTGCTGCGCGACGCCCAGCATGACGCTGCTGTGCAGATCGTGGCCGCAGGCGTGCATCACGCCCGGCTGCTGCGATCGCCACGCGTGGTCGCTTTGCTCGTCGATGGGCAGGGCGTCGATGTCGGCACGCAGCGCAATCAGCGGTTCGCCGTGACCAATTTCTGCCACAACGCCGGTTTTCAACTCCAGCGGCAACAGTTTGACATTAAGTTCCTGTAGCCAGCGGGTAAGACGTTCGGTGGTGGCAAATTCATGATCCGAAAGCTCGGGATGCTGATGCAGCTCGCGTCGCCAGCGCACCAGCTGTTGATGGGAAAGATCCGTCATGGTCATCCTTGTGTGTGTTCAGGTAAGAAAGGTTCGCCAAGCGTCAGCATCAGGCGGTTAGCCCAGGCGAAGAAGGCGGCGGATTGAATCAGGTCCAGCAGCTCCAGCGTGCTAAATCCCTGATCGCGCAGCGCCTGCAACTGTTTCAGGCTGGTGGCGGCAGGCGTGATCGATAAGGTGGCGACCAGATCGATCTGCGCCGCCCAGCGGGCCGATTGTCCGTGCGACAGCTCAGCGCCCGGCGCGACATTGAGCAGCTTCTGCACCGCCGGTTCATCTTTCGACAGCTGGCTGGCTTTGCGTGCATGCACTGAAGCGCAGTAGATGCAGCCGTTGACCTTGCTCACTACCGTGGCGGCAAGCTCGCGCTCGGCACGCGAGAGTCCGCCACCCGTGTAGAAGATGCCTTTATCAGTCAGCGTGCGCTGCTCGAGCAGCGGCTGATTGCGTCCCAACAGACGGAAGTAATCAGAATCGCTATGGCCGAATTTCGCCAGAGTTGCCTGCTCTTCAGCGCTAAATTCATGCAGCGGTTTCGCCGCCAGCCACGGTTCCCAACCCAGTTCCTGTTGGGTAAAGGCTGTGAGGGCAGTTTTCCCGCTGAGGGTGAGCGGCGCATCGTGCCATTTACCGGCAACCGCATGCGGCTGCGACGCCGTCTCTTCGCCATTGAGCAAACGTAAACCCGCGAGTAAGCGGCTCTGGAAGCTGACAAAGGCAATCAGTTGAGCCAGCGTGACGATACCGCGCGGCGACCAGCCGGCAGTTTGCAGTTTCTCGATGTGCTGCGGTGCGGCATCGACCGGATGCAGGCTCAGCAGTTCCGCAAATGCCAGACCTGCATCAAAGCGTGCGTTGTGCAGCTGATATGGTTGGTGATAATGCGCTTCAAGACGCGATGCGCCATGCCAGGCAGCGACCTGCGCGGCGAGGGCGAAGCGTTCTGCTAATGGCAAATCTTCATCATCTTGCGAAAACAGCACATCGTAGCTGCCTTGCGTGTGCTGCGTGGCGGCATGACGCTCGGCGCGGGCCTGCGCCAGTTCAGACGCGGGATCGATATCCGCTAGCGCGGCCAGTAAATCTGTCGGTTGAGACATGAAATTCTCCAGTTTAACGTTAGAAGGTCGCCATGAATGGCGACCCTACAAACCCTAGGGTCGCCGACTTACCCACGTAGCGCGGGCGCAATGTGTTCGGCAATCAATTCGATGGAACGCAGAATGTCGGTGTGTGGCGGATCGATGGAGTGCACCTGGAAGCTGATATCGGTGACGCGCTGCAGCGACGTATCGGCGAGCAGCGATTGCCGCACCTGGTCGGCATCGCCGAAGTGCGCATCCAACTGGCGCGCCTGTTCGTCCAGCGTATTGCCAATAACGTGTCCTGATTCACGGAAATGCTGCGCCTGGCGCTGCAAGCCCGGTTCGGCAAGGCGGCGCGCGTAGTCACGGGAATCGGCGACAAAGGCGGTGCGCGATGCCAGAATGCGCGGCGCAATGCCCGCCGGTAATGCCGCCAGATAGGCATCGATCATCGGGTTTTGAATCTGGTCGAGCGGCAAATCCGGCTGGCCCGCCGGACGCGGTTGGGTGCGCGACAGCATCAAACCGTGCCCGGCTTGTCCCGCGCGCGCGGCACCTTCCACCGAGAAGGTGGCGATCCACACGCGCTGTGCCAGCGTCGGCGCAGCGGGATAAAGATGGTTATCCGGATGGCCCAGTGTATCGCCGCGCCATGCGCTCAGCAGCTGATGCAGATGATCGGCAAACACGCTGGCGCGCTGGTCGATGGTGATGCCGAAAGGCAGAAACGAGGTCGCGGTGCCGCCCGATCCTAAACCGACTTCGAGCCGACCGTTGCTCAGCAGGTCCAGCACCGCCGCATCTTCGGCGACGCGCAGCGCGTTCTCCATCGCCAGCGTGATGATGCCGGTACCAAGACGAATGGTGCGGGTGTGCGCGGCAACGTGGGCCAGAAACAGCAGCGGTGACGGCAAGCCGCCTTCTTTCTCGTGAAAGTGGTGCTGCGCAATCCATGCACTGTCAAAACCGTTGCGCTCGGCGTGCTGAATTTGTTCGGTTGCCAGGCGATAGCGCTGCTGTGCGGTAGTGTCATCCAGCAGGCGGGTGAAAAATCCAATGCGTTTGCGCGTCATGCAGACTCCTTAATCAGCGGACGGAAAGCGGGTATCGCGTCAATCAGCGATCGGGTATACGGATGCTGAGGCGCGTTAAATAGCGTGACGGTGTCACCTTGCTCCACCACTTCACCGGCGCGCAGTACGGTGACGCTGTGCGCAATGCGGCGCACGGTGGCGAGGTCGTGGGTGATAAACAGATACGTAAGGCCGAGCTCGCGTTGCAGCTGTTGCAGCAGTTGCAGAATCTGCGCCTGTACCGTGACATCCAGCGCCGAAGTCGCTTCGTCCAGCACCAGAATCGCCGGTTGCAGAATCAGCGCGCGGGCGATGGCTACACGCTGACGCTGGCCGCCGGATAATTCGCGCGGTTTGCGTGTCAGTAATTCCAGCGGTAACGCCACGCGCTGCGCCACGGCGGCGACGCGTTCACGGCGCTGCTCGCTGCTGAGTTTCTCAAAGTTTCGCAGCGGCTCCTCAATGATGGCGAACAGCGTCTGGCGCGGATCGAGCGAGGCAAACGGGTTCTGATACACAAACTGAATCTTGCGGCGCAGCTGGCGTTGCGCTTCACCGCGCAGCGCGGTGGCGTCGATGCCATCGATCACCACGCGGCCGCTGTCGGCCTGCTCAAAGCCTAAAAGAATGCGCGCCAGCGTGGTTTTCCCCGAGCCGGATTCGCCGACCAGCGCGTGCGTGGTGCCGCGCGCCACCGTGACGCACACCTCTTTCGCCACCTGTAACTGCTGCTGGCGACCAAGGGAAAACTGTTTATTGATGCCGGAGAGCTGAATCGCTGGCGACGAGAAGTTGGCTTGAGTCGGCACGGACAGCGCGCTGTCGCCCGGATCGGCATCCTTTAACAGCTGCCGCGTATAGGCATGTTTTGGCGCGTTGATCACCTGCGCCGCCGGGCCTTGCTCCTGTACTTCGCCATGACGAAATACCAGCAGGCGATCGGCGCGTTCTGCCGCCAAGGCTAAATCGTGTGTGACAAACAGCACTGCGGTGCCGGATTCACGGCGCAGCACATCCAGCAGATCGAGAATGCGTTTTTGCACCGTGACATCCAGCGCGCTGGTGGGCTCATCGGCAATGATGATCCGCGGACGCAGAGCGAGGGCGATGGCAATCAGCACGCGCTGTTTCATGCCGCCGGAGAGCTGATGCGGATACTGCTTGAGGCGCTGTTCTGGATGGCTCAGTCCTACTTTTTGCAGTAGTTCCAGCACGCGGTGCTGGCGTTCAGCTTTACTGATTTTCAGGTGCAGCTGCAGCATTTCACCGACCTGATCGCCGATGGTTTTCACCGGATTAAGCGAGTTGCCCGGATCCTGCGGCACTAAGCTGATGCTGACGCCGCGCAGGCTATCAAGGCGTTTCGATGACCAGCCAGCGATATCGGTGCCGTTCAGCACAATCCTGCCGCTATCACGGCGGCCGTTTTCCGCCATCAAACCAATAATCGCCTGCGCGGTGGTGGTTTTGCCGGAACCAGATTCACCGACCAGCGCCACCATTTCACCGGGCTGCAACTCAAAGCTGACGTTGTGAACCACCGCGCGCGACTCGCCGCGCTGGCGATAGCTGAGGGTTAAATTTTCAATGGCTAATAACGCGCTCATGCGTCACCTCCGGCCAGTTGACGGCTGATGCGGTTGGCGGCCAGCACCACGGCGACCACCACAATGCCGGGGAAGGTGGTTAGCCACCACGCGGTCGCCAGATAGTTACGTCCTTCGGCGATCAATAATCCCCATTCTGGCGTTGGCGGCGGCGTGCCGTAGCCGAGAAAGCTCAGCGTCGACAGCGCCAGAATCGCCTGACCAAACTGCAAAGCGGCGAAGGCGATCACCGCCGTCAGCGAGTTGGGTAAAATGTGACGCCACAACACGCGCCAGAAACTGCCGCCGCTGCCGTAAGCCGCTTCGACGAATTCACTGCGGCGCACGCGCACTACTTCGCCGCGCGCCAGGCGGGCAAAGCTGGCAATCGATGCGATGCCCACCGCCAGCGCGGCGTGAACGGTGCCGAAGCCCAGCAAAATCAGAATGCTAAGTGACAGCAGCAGCGAGGGAATCGACAGCAGCACATCAACCAGCCGCATCAGCCAGTTTTCGGTGCGACCGCCAATCGCACCCGCCAGCACGCCGAGCGTGGTGCCGCCAATCAGCCCCATCGCCACGGCTGCGACCGCCGCCGACAGCGACTGCGACGCACCATAAATAATGCGCGTGTAGAGATCGCGGCCCAGCTGATCGGTGCCGAGCCAGTACGCGGCCTGCGGCGGCAGACGCTGCGCGCCGGGCACGCCTTCAGTCGGGCTGAAATGGGTAAACAGGCCGGGCGCAAACGCCGCCAGCAGCGCCAGCAGCATCACGCCCCACGCCAGCCACAATCCGGGCTGGATGTTGAACACGCGCGGAGTGCTGATTTTTTGCCGTGCAGTTGAGTAGTCGACCAGGCTCATCGTTGGCCTCCGGCAATGTATTGCAGACGCGGATCG
>NZ_DAMBSA010000300.1:4769-6101 GCF_032054795.1 Pantoea sp. CTOTU49201 | reverse complement strand
TCGCGCTCAAACTCCGCCATCAGTTCAGCCGGAATACGCGCGCGCGGTAACGCAAAGTGTTCAAATTCCTGGGTATCCGCCATGCGACCGACGCGATCATGCTCCTTAACCATGCGATAGCAGTCGCGCACCTGCGCATCGGTGACCTCTTTTTGCGGTGCGAAGCGGTCTTTGATCACCTTAAATACGCGATCAAAACCCGGCAGCGTGAACACCATCATCACCATGCCGCGAATGCCGGGCGCGACGGTAAAATCTTCCTGGCTGTGCGCCAGATAGTGCAGATATTCGCGGTAGCATTCGGTTTTGCCGTGCTTCTGACAGCCAATCGCCATGTAGCGCTCTGCCACGGTTTTTCCCGGCAGAATCGGTTGCAGCCACGCCACCAGCGCGGCCGGCACCGGCGCGTAGACCATGAAATAGGCGCGGGCGAAGCCAAACACAATGCTGGCATCATCGCTATCGGTGAGACAGGTGTCGATCCACAAACGGCCAGCATCATCGCGCTGAATCGGCAGCAAACAGGGCACCATGCCATCACTCAGCTGCAGGCGCGCCACTATCCACGCGGTTTTGTTGCGGTAAAACAGTTCGCTGGCGACATCCAGCGTTGCCGTCGCCAGCTGTGCGGCACCAAACTGCTCGTGCAGATGGCGCACAATCCAGCCGATATCGCGCGTTTGATCCTGCCACGTTAAGCGCAGCGGAATGTCATTCAGCACCTGACGTAATGTTTCCTGCCAATTGTGTTGCGGGCGATAAAGACGCGATAACGGGCGCTGGGCAACCGGCGCAGGCGCATACGGTTGGGAAGGCAAGATAAACAGGCGTTCGGGCGACAGATGGCTGTGGCCCTGCAAACGGCAATAGACCGAGTTGAAGAAGCTTTCGGCGATTTCATGGCGCGGATAGCCAGGCAGCAAGGTTTCATAATGGCTTTTCACCCGCAGCCAGAACGCGTCGTCCCAATCCGAAGTGTCATTGAGAATGCGCAGCTGGTTGGTGACGAGGCCAACGTGGTGATCGTAAAGGTGGATACGCGCTTTCATGGCCTGCTGCACCGCGTGCCAGTCAGCCTGCTCGAAGCGCTGTTGCGCGCCAGCGGTAATATCCAGAAAGCGGCCATACTGCGCGTCAAAACCTTGCAGGATGGTGTGGGCGATCAGCGATTCTCTCGGTGTCATCGGCAACGCTCCTTTAGCGGTAAGCGGTCGCCATGAATGGCGACCCTACGACGGCTTTAGAATTGCGCGGCTTCGGTGGAACCGGTCAACGCGGTCACTGAGGATTGTCCGCCCTGAATGACGTTGGTGACGCGATCAAAATAGCCGG
>NZ_DAMBSA010000300.1:0-4759 GCF_032054795.1 Pantoea sp. CTOTU49201 | reverse complement strand
TTGCGCAGCCTGCTCGAGGCGGATCGCAGCCAGGCCGGTGCCCACTTCCTGCTGATGCGACGAGAAGGTGTAGCCCTTATCGCGCGCTGCAAACTCCGGTTGCTGCACTTTTTCCACATAATGACGCATGCCTTCGCCCTGCGCATAGGCGTGTGCCAGATCGAACATGTTGAACCACATGCTGTGAATTCCGGCCAGCGTGATGAACTGGAAGCGATAGCCCATTTCGCTCAGCGCCTGCTGGAAACGCGCGATGGTGCGATCGTCGAGGTTCTTCTTCCAATTGAACGATGGCGAGCAGTTGTAGGCCAGCAGCTTGCCGGGATACTGCGCGTGGATCGCGTCGGCAAAACGCTGTGCCATCTCCAGATCCGGCGTCGAGGTTTCGCACCACAACACGTCGGCATAAGGTGCATATGCCAGCCCGCGGCTGATCGCCTGTTCAATCCCGGCATGCGTGCGGAAGAAGCCTTCCGAGGTGCGCTCGCCGGTGATAAATGCAGCGTCGCGCGGGTCGCAATCTGAGGTGATCAGGTCGGCGGCATCCGCATCGGTGCGCGCCAGTAATACCGTCGGCACGTTCATTACGTCTGCGGCCAGACGTGCCGCCACCAGTTTCTGAATCGCTTCCTGCGTCGGGACTAATACTTTGCCGCCCATGTGACCGCACTTCTTCACCGCCGCCAGCTGATCTTCAAAATGCACCGCGCCTGCACCGGCCTGAATCATCGATTTCATCAGCTCGAACGCATTGAGTACGCCGCCAAAGCCCGCTTCCGCATCGGCGACTATCGGCAGGAAGTAATCAATAAAATCATTGTCTTCTGGCGATACGCCGCTGGCCCATTGAATCTGATCGGCACGCTGGAAGCTCTGGTTAATCCGCTCTACCACATTCGGCACTGAATTCACCGGATACAGCGATTGGTCGGGATACATCTGCCCGGCCAGGTTGGCATCCGCCGCCACTTGCCAGCCGGAAAGGTAAATCGCTTCTATACCGGCTTTCGCCTGCTGCACCGCTTGTCCGCCGGTCAATGCGCCAAGGCTGTTGATGTAGCCTTTGCTCGATTCGCCATTCAGCAGCGACCAGAGTTTAGTGGCACCGCGCTCCGCCAGCGTGCAGGCGGGATTGACCGAACCGCGCAAGTTGACCACATCCTCCGCACTGTACGGACGAGTGATTCCCTGCCAGCGCGCATCATTCCAGCTCGATTCCAGTTGTTTGATCTGTTGCGTACGATTCATCGTCATATCTCCAGGTTCAAGGCAGCAGGCGGTAGCCCGGCAGAGTGAGGAAGGAAACCAGTTCGTCATCGGTGGTGATTTGCGCCATCAGCGCGGCGGCATCGTCGAAGCGTCCATGCTGGAAACGCTCTGCACCAACGGTTTGCTGCAAGGCTGCCAGCTCTTCCGCCAGCAGCCGTTCAAACAGCGCCACCGTCACCGGTTGGCCATCGCTGAGAATTTGCTTGTGATGAATCCATTGCCAGATGGAGGTACGAGCGATTTCAGCGGTGGCGGCGTCTTCCATCAATCCGTCAATCGGTACGCAGCCGTTACCGCTGATCCAGGCTTCCAGATATTGCAGCGCCACGCGGATGTTGGCGCGCATGCCGGCTTCGGTACGCTTACCGCGACACGGTGCCAGCAGACGCTCGGCGGTGATTGGCGCATCCTGCTCACGCGTAATGTGCAATTGATTAGGTTGATCGCCTAGTCGACGGTCAAACTCCTCCATCGCGATGTCCGCCAGGCCGGGATGCGCCACCCAGGTTCCATCGTGACCGTTGCCCGCTTCACGTGCTTTATCTTCCTGCACCTTCTGCGTCACCCATAAATTGCGCTCCGCGTCTTTGCTCGGAATCAGCGCCGACATACCGCCCATTGCCAGCGCGCCACGGCGATGGCAGGTTCTGATTAGCAGGCGTGAATAGGCATCGAGGAACGGTTGATCCATGCTGATTTGCTGGCGATCCGGCAGGATACGATCGGGATGCTGACCCAGCGTTTTGATGTAGCTGAAGATGTAATCCCAACGGCCACAGTTCAAGCCCACCACGTGATCGCGCAGTTCCCATAGGATCTCATCCATCTGGAACACCGCCGGCAGCGTTTCGATCAACACCGTGGCTTTGATGGTGCCGCGCGGCAGATCGAAGCGATCTTCACTGAAGCGGAAGATCTCACGCCACCAAGCCACTTCAGCGGCATGCTCGGTTTTCGGTAAGTAGAACCACGGCGCGTGCCCCTTTTCCAGCAGCGCTTCAACGTTGTGGAAAAAGTAGAGCGCAAAGTCGAACAATCCACCGGGAATAGCCCGATCGCGCCACTCCACATGCTTTTCATTGAGATGCAGACCGCGCACCCGACACATCAGTAGCGCCGGATTGGCACGCAGCTGGTAGATCTTGCCGGTTTCACTGGTGAAGCTCAGCGTGCCATTGACCGCATCGCGCAAGGTTAATTGTCCATCAACCAGCTTCTGCCAGGTTGGCGCCAGTGAATCTTCAAAATCGGCCATGAAGACGTTGACGTTGGCGTTGAGCGCGTTGATCACCATTTTGCGATCCGGCGGCCCGGTGATCTCCACGCGGCGATCTTGTAACAGTTGCGGAATAGGACGAACCTGCCACGCATTTTCACGAATGGAAGTGGTTTCCGAATCAAATCCCGGTAACTCACCTTGATCGTAACGCTTCTGGCGTTGCTGGCGTGCCTTCAGCAGGCGTTCGCGCTCTGGTGCAAAACGCACTACCAATGCGTGTACAAAGTCGATCGCTTCTGGGGTAAGCAGCTGCTTTTCCGCGTGGGTAAAGGGCTGGCTGAAGGTTAGCGTATTGCTGATAACCGAGTCTGTCATGCGGGCTGCCTCCTGGGTTGATCCATCGTTTAACGATCGGATCCGGATGTAGGGTGATTTATAACCTGCAAGATCAGAGCATAATGATTTTTATTTTATTTTCAAAAACTATTTCCATTTCTGTGTTTATAGTAATTTATCAGATTGATATTTATATAATTTAATCTCTCGAATTAAAGGCAATAACTTCCACCCCTGAATAGAAGGCAAAAAAAAGCCGCGATAGCTTTCGGCTAGCGCGGCAGGATCAAACGAGATGTTGGAGTTATTCGAGCGTTGGGTTCATCCGACGCAGATCGAACGGCGTGATCTGATAAACGTAGTAGTTCAGCCAGTTTGAGAACAGCAGGTTGCCGTGACTGCGCCATGTAGCGCGCGGTGGCAGTTCTGGGTTGTCGTGCGGGAAGTAGTTGAATGGCACTTCCGGCTGCAGGCCTGCATCGTAATCGCGATGATATTCACCTGAAAGCGTCAGGGCATCATATTCAGGATGGCCGGTGACAAACGCCAGACGCTTGTCTTTGCTTGCCATCAGATACGCGCCGGTTGATTCCGATTCGGCAAATAGCTCGAGATCGGTGTAATCACGGATCAGCTGGCTGGGGAAATCGGCATAGCGTGAATGCGGTGCCAGAAAATTGTCGTCAAAGCCACGCGTCAGTAACGCGTGTGGATGCAGGATTTGGTGCTCATAAACACCGGACAATTTGTTCTGCCGCGTCTGCTTAGGAATGCCATAAAGAATGTTGAGTGCCGCCTGAACCGCCCAACAGACAAAGAGCGTTGAGGTGACGTGCTCATTCGCCCAGTGCAGCACGCGCTGAATCTGTGGCCAGTAAGCAACATCATTGAAATCGACCAATCCCAGCGGCGCGCCAGTCACAATCAGTCCATCAAAATTATCGTTTTGGATGTCTTCGAAGTTGCAGTAGAAGTTGTTCAGATGCTCTGTCGGCGTGTTGCGCGACTCGCGGCTATCAATGCGCAGCAGTTGCACATCAATCTGCAATGGGGAGTTTGAGAGCAGGCGCAGGAACTGATTTTCCGTCTCAATCTTCTTTGGCATCAAGTTGAGAATCAGCACTTTTAGCGGACGGATCTCCTGAACACTGGCGCGCGACGACGTCATGACAAAGACGTTTTCATCACGCAAAAAATTCACTGCCGGTAATTCGTCGGGAATCCTGATTGGCATAACCTGCTCACCTCTTACTAATAACCGTATAAACGTTTAGACATCCAGATGCCCGACATTAGCGTGTTATGTCGAGAATGTCGAGTCTTCATGCGGTTTATGAAAATGTTTCAGCTTTAGGTGGGAAAAGTAATATTTTTATAGTTAATAACATTAGATGACTATACGGATCTGTTTCGTACAATCATTTCTAACTTAATGATAAGAAGTAGTGAGATGTAGGGAGAGGCTTATTAGTAATAGTGTGATGAATTTAAATTATTAGTTCATTGCTTTAACATAATTTCAATGCACGAATTATGCGTACTATTACAGCAGGAGATGCATTTACTTCAAAGCCATCCTTAGTTACCACCAAAGTTGCGTTTTCGGTTAATTCAATATTAGCCTTAGATTCAATTTTATAACTTTCATCTATTTTTGAATCAGTTAGCTTATTGCTAATATTATTTTTTTAATTCAATCGATCGGCATAAATTGTGGAAAGTTTTAGTATTAATTCCGTTTAAACGAGCATATTCATTTTTACTCATCTCACTTGATGACCAATTTTGGAAATGTTGCTGGCGTTGAGCATCTGTCATGATTTTTCTTTTAGTCATTTATTAGCCTTTTTACTGTCATTGAATAATTCCGTTAACTACAGACGTAAAAAAGCCCCGAACTTTCGTTCGGGGCTTCTTCACTTGTTTGATGCCTGG
>NZ_DAMBSA010000299.1:0-6217 GCF_032054795.1 Pantoea sp. CTOTU49201 | reverse complement strand
ATGGCGACATCCGGCGAGGAGATTTTGATCGCCAGATTGCCGACGGTGCTGGTCACCACTTCGCGTTCCGCCTGCTCTGAAATCACCGTGCGATGCGACAGACGCCGCCACAGGCTGGCGATGGTGAGATTGCTCGCCACTGATGAAATGGGAAAAATGCCCGAGCGTTTGCGATCTTCCGGCACCAGACTCATGCCCATGCGGATACGTTCTGCGGTGGGCAGACGCGTCGGCAGCGGTTTGCTGTCGAGCCACAACTTGCCGAGATAGTTACGCTGCGTACCGAGCAAACACTCAAACAACTCGGTGCGCCCAGCGCCCATCAACCCGTAAATGCCGACGATTTCCCCGGAACGCACCTGAAAACTGACATCATCCACCAGCGTGTTGCCGTTCGGGCTTACGCAGGTGATGTGTTCGGCTTCCAGCACCGGTGCACCGAACTGGCGATCCGGCGGCAGGAAGGTGCCCACCGGTTCGCTGCCCAGCATCTCGCGTACGATCCACGGCACGTCGATATCGCTGATCTGCGCTTCGGCCTGAAAACGCCCGTCGCGCAGAATGGTGATCACATCGCCAATCGCCATCAGCTCTTCGAGCCGATGCGAGATATAGATGATGGAAACGCCTTGCCGCGTCAGCTCGCGGATCACCCGAAACAGGATCTCCACTTCGGTTTTGCTCAGCGCCGAGGTCGGTTCATCAAGGATCAGAATGTCGGCGTCCTCAGCCAGCGCTTTGGCGATCTCCACCAGCTGCTGCTGGCCGACCTTCAGGCTGCCAACCTTCTCATCTGGTGAAATCGGCTGATCGAGGCGCTGCATCAAGGCGGCGGTGCGGCGTTTTTGCTCGGCTTCATTGATGGGCCGAATGCCGCTCTGAATTTCGCGACCGAGGAAAATGTTCTCCGCCACGCTGAGGTTTTCAAACAGGTTGAGTTCCTGATGCACCATGCCAATGCCGTGGCGCGCGGCGTCTCGCGTGCTGTGAAACGCCACTTTGCTGCCGTTGAGGAACATCTCACCGCTGGTCGGCTGCTGCACGCCGGCGAGAATCTTCATCAGCGTCGATTTTCCCGCTCCATTTTCGCCGATGATGACGTTGACTTTGCCGCGCCACACGCGGTAATCCACACGATCCAGCGCTAAGGTGCCGGGGAACAGCATCGACATCTGATTGGCTTGCAGAATGATCTCGTCGCTCATTATGGATTCCCCTGCTGCAGCTGCACCGCCACCACATCATCGACTGTGCCCGCGCCCATGCTGACGGCCAGCAGCGCCTGCGCCGGTTTGCCCACCCAGCTGGCATCCACCGCTGGCAGCTGTTTCACCGCATGGCGATTCAGTGCTTTGGTGAGCTGTGCGTACTGCACCTGATTGGTGAACTCTTCGAAGCGGAAACCGGCCGCATCACGTATGGCGTTGCCGCGCAGCACCGGGCCAATCAACACTTTCACCGGCTTGCCGTTGATGGTCATGGTGAGGCTGCGTTCCCGATCGTTGCTGTTGTCAAACGCCGTCACCGTGCCCGCAGCGCGCACAAACACGCTTTCGCTGCCGCCGGCTTTGACGGTATGGCTTTTGGTTTCCATATCCGCCCAGCTCAGCGCCTGCTTCTCAGCGGGCTGCTGCACGCGGCTGGCCCAGCTTGACTCCGCAATCTGCTGCGGCGTTTGATCGCTGTAGCCCGGCTTGGCGTTGGGATCTTTCGGCATGATGGGTTTGCCGTCGGCATCCAGATCCACCACGGTGCAGGCGGCTAACATCAGCGTCAGCAGCGCCACCAGCATGCCGCTCAGCGCTTTCCCCTTCATGCCGACCTCCATGTTATTGCGCCAGCTTGAAGGTTTTCAGCTTCGAGGCGTTGCTGTCGTCAATCAGCACGCAATCCATCAGCTGCTTCTCCTCTTTCTGCGCTTTGCCATTCTTCAGGTAGTAATCCACCTGCTCAACGGCCATCTGCGCCTGATCCCAGCCTGGCTGCAGTACGGTGGCTTTGATGTTGCCTTTATTAAGGATGGAGTCGCGGGTGTAATCGCTGCCGTCGAAGCCGACCACAATCACATTGGTTTTGCCCGCCGCTTTCAGCGCCGCTTCCGCACCAAGCGCCATGGTGTCGTTACCGGAGATCACGCCAACGATATTCGGGTTCTTCTGCAGGATGGTTTCCATGCGGCTGAAGGCTTCGGTCTGGCTCCAGTTGGCACTCTGCTGCGCCACCATTTTTAGATCGGGATAATCATCCAGCACGTCGTGATAGCCCTGCGAACGCACGCCCGCATTGGTATCCGACTCTTTGCCCAGCAGCTCGACGTAATCCCCTTTGCCGTTCAGCAGTTTGGCGAACTTCTCAGCACCGAGCTGTGCGCCCTGGTAGTTGTTGGAGACGATTTGCGCCACGGCGATGCCGGTTTTGTTGATTTCACGGTCAATCAGGAAGGTAGGAATGCCGGCATCTTTGGCTTTTTGCACCGGGCCAACCGTGGCATCCGCACCGGCGTTATCGAGGATGATGGCTTTGGCTTTGCGCGCGATGGCGGTTTCAATCAGCTGGTTTTGCTTATTCACGTCATCATCGTGTGAGGCCACCAGCGTGGTGTAACCGAGGGCTTTGGCTTTCTCCTGCGCGCCGTCGGCTTCGGCCTTAAAGAACGGGTTGTCATGTGATGGCGTAATAATAGCCAGCAACCCCTTATCCGCCGCCAGCGACGCCGCCGAGATCATCATGATTGAAGCAAGTAGAGAGACTTTGAGGACAGAGGCTTTCATTTGTTATCTCCGATTGAATATATATTCAATTGCGATTTTATATGCATAATGACTATGCGCTGGCTTTCTGAGCACGTCCATTGCCTGATCCTCAAAAAGCGAAAACGATCACAAAATGTTCTGCGTTGTTATTTATGACAGGCTGATTAACAATACCAGGCAGGTTAAGAGAGAGAAAAAACCATGGCAAAACAGGATGAACAGCGGCTGATGGTGAAAATCGCCACGCTTTATTATGTGGAAGGCAGGAAGCAGTCCGACATTGCGCAGCTGCTGAAGCTGTCGCAATCCTTTGTGTCGCGCATCCTCAATCGCAGCGTGAAAGAAGGTGTGGTGAAGATCAGCGTGGTGCCGCCGGCCAATGTGTTCCCTGAGCTGGAAAAAGCCATTGAGCAGCTTTATCAATTGCCGCAGGTGATTGTGGTAGATGTGCCGGATCAGGCGTCGGCGTTGCAGATCAAACAGGCAATCGGTTCCGCTGCCGCGCACTATCTGGAAACGCGGGTGCGCGCCGATGAGCTGATTGGCATTTCATCATGGAGCGGCACCATTCGCGCGATGGTGGATGCGCTGCATCCGCTCAGCGCACCGTGCAAAGGCGTGATTCAGCTGCTGGGCGGCGTGGGCGCCAACGGCAACGTGCAGGCCACGATCCTGACGCAGAATCTGGCAGCGCTGCTGGATTGTCCGGCGTGGTTGCTGCCGTCGCAGTCGATCGAGCATTCGGTGCAGGATCGCCAGCGTTTGTCGGTTAATCCCGATGTTGCGGTGGTACTGGAAAAGTTTGATCAGGTGGATCTGGCGATTGTCGGCATTGGCGATCTCGAGCCTTCCGCCCTGCTACGCAACTCCGGCAACTATTACGACGGTGAGATGCTGCAAACGCTGGCCGAACGCGGCGCGGTGGGCGATATCTGCCTGCACTATTTTGACGCCGATGGTCAGCCGGTGCTGAGTGCTGAGGAAGATCCGGTGATTGGCATGGAGTTGGCGCAGGTGAAACGCTGTCCGCAGGTGGTAGCGTTAGCGGGCGGCAAAGAGAAAGCGCAGGCGATTCGCGGGGCGTTGCGCGGCGGTTATGTGCAGGTGCTGATTGTGGATTATCCGACGGCGAGATTGTTGGTGGAGGGTTAGTTTGGTGCGGTTATTGGCAAGGTCGCCATGAATGGCGACCCTACATTCAACCGATGGTGCGGTAGGCTGTGGTGACTTTCCACAGATAACGCGGGGCCTGCGCCGCCGGATGCTTGTTCTGTACGTGCTGGTAAAACTCGTCCGGCGTCATGGAATTAATCATCGCAATCGCACGGTCGCGGTCACGCGAGAAGGTCCGCAGCAAGGCACCTGCGCCGTTCGCGTAGGAGACAATGGTGGCGTAACGCAGCGTCAGCGGATCGCGAATCCCGGCTAATGCGGAGTCCTGCAAAATTTTCAGGTAGGCGGCGCCGATATCAATGTTCTTCGCCGGATCGCGCAGCTCGGAAGAGGATGGCTGACCATGACGGCCTTGGGTGCGATAAACTTCGCGGCCTGCAGTTGAGGCCTTAATTTGCATCAGACCAACCGCATTGGAACGGCTCACCACGGTGGGATTGCCTCCGGATTCGACACTAATAATGGCGCTGATTAACTTCTCATCAACGCCATAATGACTGGCGGCATCTTCGGTAAACATTGACCATGCATCATTCACTTTCGACGGCGGCGCCTGAGTTAACGGCGTATTCTTCTCGGGCAGTGCCGGTTTTTCCGGCTCGCTTGAACAGCCAGCAAGCAGCAGCGCAGAAAGCATAAGTAGGCGAATTTTCACTGATTTTTGGTTCCGCAATAGGGTTGGCGCAAGCTATCATACCTGGCGCAGCGCGATGCAAAATTACCGTTTATCCTAAATCGGTAAAAAACCTTATGCTACCGTGACTTCGATAACGCATTTCGTCATCATCGGCAGGCCACTCTACAGCAGGATGGAAGTTATGGTTACTCCCCGCACGCTACGTCTTATCGCCCCTTCCGGTTATTGCCACAATCAGGACGCCGCCCAACGCGCGGTGCATCGTTTACAGGCCGCAGGCCATCATCTTGAGAATCTCTCCGCCATCACCCGCCGCTATCAACGCTTTGCTGGCGATGATGCGCAGCGGCTGAATGATATCAATGCGTTGGCCACGCTGGAGGCGCTGCCTGATATCGTGCTGGCGGTGCGTGGCGGTTATGGCGCTTCACGCTTGCTGGATAAGATCGATTACGTGGGTCTTCAGCGTCGATTGCTCAATCAACCAGTGGCGCTGTGCGGCCACAGCGATTTCACCGCGCTGCAGCTGGCGTTACTGGCGCAAATCGGCCTGATTACCTTCAGCGGCCCGATGCTGGCCGGTAACTTTGGTGCAGAGGCATTATCTGATTTTACCGAGTCGCACTTTTGGCAAGCGCTAACATCACCTACAGTCAATCTAAGCTGGCCGAGCACAAGCCCGGATCATGGCCGCTGGCAAGGCACCTTGTGGGGCGGCAATTTAGCGATGATTTGCTCACTGATCGGTACGCCATGGATGCCGCAAATCGAAGGCGGGATTCTGGTGATCGAAGATGTGAACGAACATCCGTTCCGCATCGAGCGCATGCTGATTCAGCTGCAGCAGAGTGGAATTTTGTCGCGCCAGCAAGCGATTATTACCGGCAGCTTCACCAGCACTTCGCTGTCGGCGTATGACAATGGTTTTGATTTTGCCACCGTTTGGCAGCGCATCCGTGACGAGTTTCAGATTCCGGTGATCAGCGATCTGGCTTTTGGACACGATGCCGATACCGTGACGCTGCCGCTGGGCGCCAGCGCCACGTTGCAGATTGAGAATGGAGAAGCACAGTTCGCCTTCACCGGCCACCCGACATTGCGCTAACGTTTTGCCGCAGGAGACCGACAATGAAGCCACTGTACGACGATTTGTGGATCTCCACGCCAGAATTTCCCGCCGAAGAGACGGCGAGTGATCTAATGATGCATGGCTTTATGCTGTGCCACCCACGCGGCAATTTATTGATTGGTCGCGTGGAGCATCCGCTCGACCATGAGTTCCTCAACGATGCCGGCGGCGTGATTCGTCACTATTTGACCCACTGGCATGAAGCCGCGCCGGGCGCGCTCGCCATTCAGCAGCGCTTTAATAGTGCGCTCTATTGTCACAGTCGTTCGCTAGGTCCGGTCAGTTTGGTGATTGAGCCTGACGAAACCTTTACCCAACAAGAGACACACTTCGGCGATTTTCACCTGTTGCCGACACCCGGACATACGCCTGGCAGCAGTAGCTATCTCTATCACTCGCCGCTTGGGCAGACTTATCTGTTTGTCGGCGATACGCTGACCCGCGACTACAATCGCTGGATCAGCGTGCTGATGCCAGACAGTAATCCCACCGAACTGCAGCAGTCGCTGGAGCTTTATCGCTCTT
>NZ_DAMBSA010000298.1:0-6219 GCF_032054795.1 Pantoea sp. CTOTU49201 | reverse complement strand
TGCAAATCGCCAGGACGCGTGTGCAGCGTGGCATCCAGCGCAATCATCGCCGGATTCGCCACCATCAACTCATCCACTTCCCGCAGCGTCGCGGTGATATACACATCGCTGCCGGGATAGTCGCGTTTAATGATGGCGATAATCGGCAAATCCACAGTCTGCATAATCTGCTGCACGTCGATCAGGCTATTGGCGCGAATCGCTGCTGCGCCACCTTCCATTGCCGCCAACGCCATGCGCGACATAATAAACGGGCTGTGTAACGGCTCATCTTCCAGAGCCTGACACGAGACCACCAGTTTTCCCTGAATCTGGGCCAGTATTGGTGCTTTCATAGCGCGAGTAACTCCTCTACTTCATTTTTGATAATGGTGACGTGCGGGCCATAAATTACCTGCACGCCTTTGCCACGTTGGATCACGGCGCGTGCGCCGGTGGCTTTCAATGCGTTTTCATCGAGCTTGCTGCTGTCGATCAGCGTGATGCGCAGACGCGTGGCGCAGCAATCCAGTTCGGCGATGTTCTGCTTGCCGCCTAAAGCTGCGATGACCTGCAGTGGACGTTCTCCGGCGACCATCGGCGCTGTTTCAATGCTGGCATCTTCACGGCCCGGCGTTTTGAAATTGAAGCGGGTGATCAGCAGGCGGAAAGTAAAGTAATAGAGCAGGAACCACGGCACGCCAACCAGCGGGACATACCACCAATGGGTTTTCGCTTCGCCCTGTAATACGCCGAACAGAATGAAATCGATCAGGCCGCCGGAGAAGGTTTGGCCAATGGTGATGTGCAGGATGTGGGCGATCATAAATGCCAGCCCATCAAACAGCGCGTGGATGACATACAGCACCGGTGCAACAAACAGGAACGAGAACTCAATCGGTTCGGTGATACCGGTAAGGAAAGAGGTCAGCGCTGCCGACAGCAGCAATCCGGCCACGCGTTGGCGGTTTTCCGGTTTGGCGGTGTGATACATCGCCAGACACGCGCCGATCAGGCCAAACATCATAGTGATGAAGCGACCAGACATAAAACGCGCGGTGCCAACGTAGAATTGCTGGGTATTGGGATCGGCAAGCTGGGCGAAGAAGATGCGCTGTGTACCTTCCACCAGATGTCCGTTAACCACTTCGCTGCCGCCGAGCGCGGTGGTCCAGAACGGCAGATAGAAGATGTGATGCAGGCCGAACGGGCCAAGCATGCGCAGCACGAAGCCATAGATAAAGGTGCCGAAATAGCCGGTGGCATCCACCAAGCCGCCGAGGCCAAAAATCAGCTTCTGGAAATGCGGCCAGACAATGGTCATCGCTGCGCCCACCAGAATGGCGGCCAGGGAACTGATAATCGGCACAAAGCGCGAGCCACCGAAGAAGCCAAGGAACTGCGGCAGGGCGATTTTGTTGTAGCGGTTATGCAGCATGGCTGTGACCAGTCCGATCACCACGCCACCAAATACGCCGGTTTCCAGCGTCTGAATGCCAAGCGCCATACCTTGTCCCACCGCGCTTAGGTTGCCCTGCGCCAGCACGCCGGTTAGCGTCAGTAGCGCATTAATGGTGGCGTTCATCACCAGATAAGCCAGCAGCGAGGCCAATCCGGCGGTGCCTTTGTCACTTTTGGCCAATCCTACCGCTACGCCGACTGCAAACAGCACCGCGAGGTTGGCGAACACCACCGAACCGGCGCTCGCCATAATAGTGAACACGCCTTGTAGCCAGGCGACATCGAGGAACGGATAGGCTTTGATGGTATTGGGATTGGAGAGTGCACCGCCAATACCCAGCAGCAAACCGGCTGCCGGTAGCACGGCGATCGGTAACATGAACGACTTGCCAAAACGCTGAGCTTTTTCGAACCAACCTCCTGAAGAGGCACCGCTGAAGATGGATGACATAAATTTTTATCCCTGAAGTGATGTTGTGGTAAAAATTATTACCACAATCTAATTAATCAGGTGAAAATTTCCATCATTATTGTGATAGCTTTCACTTATGCCCTAATCTGCTGCACACTGTGCGCCATTAATGCCGTGAACCAGAGAGACCGCCATGACGGACAATGAAAACATCTTGCTGCATCTGCGCCAGGGTTTGCCGGGCTACAGTCCGACGCTGCAAAAGCTGGGCGATTTCATCCTCACCGACCCGCAAAAAGTGCTATATCTCACCATCACCGAACTGGCGCGTGAGACCGACACCAGCGAAGCGAGCGTGACGCGGCTGTGTCGTCATCTCGGCTGCAAAGGGTATACCGAATTCAAAATGGCGCTGGCGCTGGATGTGCAACACAATCAACCCGCCGCACTTGCCAGCGGTGACAGCATCGACATGCTGGTGGAGGAAACGGTGCAGGCGCTGCGAGATACCGGGAAATTCATTAACCGCGAGGTGTTACAGCAAGCCGTGGAAGCGCTGCATCAGGCTAACACCATCCAGATTTACGGCGTGGCGGCCAGCGCGATTACCGGTGAGTATTTGCACTATCGCCTGCTGCGCTTAGGCAAATCGGCACAGCTGTTTGGTGATATGCATCGCGCGGCGATGAATGCCTCGACGTTAAAAGAGGGCGATTTAGTGATTGCCATCTCCGCTTCAGGTTCGACCAAAGATGTGATGCATGTGGTGAAGGTGGCGAAAAAGCAAAACGCGCGCGTGCTGATGCTGAGTAATACGCTGCGCAGCCCGATGGGTAGCTTAGCCGATATGCTGCTGGTGGCCGCGCGGCCGGAAGGCCCATTCAACGCCGGTGCGCTGAGCGGCAAAGTGGGCGCGATGCTGCTGGTGGAAGTGCTGATTAACGAATTGATGACGCACGATGCACGCTATCTGGCGGCGAGCCAGCAAACGGCGACGGCGACGTTGCCGATGTTGATGTGATTTGAGTGGGATGGGGGGAGGTCGCCATGAATGGCGACCCTACAAAAACGTGCGATTTTATATATTATTCGCTGGCTAACGCCGCTACCGGATCCATGCGTGCGGCTTTGCGCGCGGGCAGATAACCAAAAATCATGCCGATGATGGTGGAGCAGGCAAAGGCCGCGCCTGCCGACTGCCACGAGAAGATCGCCGTAATCATGCCGCCGGCTAGCAGGCTGATAATCGGTCCAATCACCAGCGCCAGCGCGACGCCAAGCGATCCGCCCACCAGACAGACCAGAACCGCTTCGATCATAAACTGCTGCATGATGTCGCCGCGTCGTGCGCCCACCGCCATGCGCACGCCGATTTCATGGGTACGCTCCGTTACCGACACCAGCATGATGTTCATCACGCCGATGCTGCCAATCATCAGCGCAATCGAGGCGACCAGCAGAATCAGCAGCGTTAAGGTCGCGGCGGCATCTTCAATCGCTTTGCGGTATTTGTCGCGGTTGAATACCAGGAAATCTTTGGTGCCGTGACGCGCAGTCAATAATTGCGTCAGCGATTCCACCGCCGGGCCGCTCACCACATCGTCCTTGAGTTTAACGCTGATGCTGGTCAGCGCGGTTTGTCCGCTGATGCGATACATCACGGTGCTCCACGGCAGCCACACGCTGAGGCGATTGGGCGACATGCCATCGTTATTATCCGCCACGCCAATCACCCGCACCGGCACCGAACCCAACACGATCATCTTGCCAATTGGGCTTTCACCCTGCTCGCCGAACAGTTTGTTGCGCGTGTTGGTATCAATGATGATCTCCTGACGCGCGTGACGTTCATCGCTGAAGTTGCTGCCTTCCAGCAGTTTGATGCCCTGAATCTGGAAGTACTCTTTACCGACGCCATACACCGAGGTTTTTGATGAGTTGGAGAGATAGCGAATCGGCTGATTGGCGATCATCTCCGGACTGACCGCCGCAACAAACTGCTGACGCGCAATCACGTCCGCATCCGACATGACCAGCGTCAGCACCGGATGTGCTTCATCCTCGACAAAATCACCGCCGGCATAAATCGACACCACGTTAGTGCCGAGCCCGGAAATACTCTCCAGCGTTTTTTGCCGTGCGCCCTGGCCGAGCGCCACCACCGTGACCACCGCCGCGATGCCAAAAATAATCCCGGTCATGGTCAGCGCGGTGCGCAGCCGATGCGCGTTCATGGCATTCAGCGCCATGCGCAATGATTCACGTAAGCGGTCGAGAAAGCCGCGCAGCTTGCTCTGACTTTTGCGCGCGGCGGGAGCATATTGCGCGCGCGTTGCATCTGGTTTGCGGCCGCTGTCGGCAACAATTTCGCCGTCCTGAATCTCAATAATGCGATCGGCGTGCTGCGCCACTTTCATGTCATGCGTCACGATGATCACCGTATGACCTTCGCGATTGAGATCGTGCAGGATGCGCAGCACCTCTTCGCCAGAGTGCGAATCCAGCGCGCCGGTCGGTTCATCGGCAAGAATGATTTCGGCACCGTTAATCAGCGCGCGCGCAATACTGACGCGCTGCTGCTGGCCGCCGGACAGCTCGCCCGGCTTGTGATGCTCGCGGCCGTGCAAACCTAAACGCGCCAGCAGATCCGCCGCGCGCTGCAGCCGCGCTTTGCCCTGCAGATTGGCGTAAATAGACGGGATTTCAACGTTGCTCAGGGCGCTGAGATCCGGCATCAAATGGTAGCGCTGGAAGATAAAGCCGATGTGTTCGCGGCGTACTTTCGCCAGCGCATCCGGCGACAGCGTGGCGGTGTTCTGACCACCAATCAAATAGTCGCCGCTATCTGGCGCATCAAGGCAGCCAAGAATATTTAGCAGCGTCGATTTACCCGAACCGGACGGCCCGATAATCGCTACCAGTTCGCCGCTATTGATGCTCAGATTAATGTCTTTCAGCACATGCAGAGATTGCGAACCGTTAACATAGCTGCGCTGAATGTTTTTCAGTTCGATGATATTCACATCACCACCTTGTCAGTGCCCGCCGTCTGCGTGGCAAGGATCACTTTCTCGCCGACTTTTAAGCCGCTCAGCACCTGAATATCAACGCTGTCAGTGATGCCGGTGGTGATGATGCGTTTCACCGGCTGGTTATCCTGATCCGGGACTTCCACGTAGGTTTTGCCGTCGGCATCTTTCTTCGTCGCCTGCACCGGCACCAGCAACGCATCTTTCACCGCATCACGAATCAGATTGACCTGCGCGGTCATTGAGATGCGTAGCGCGTTGTCCGGGTTTGGCACATCAAGCAGGGCGTTATAGTAGACGGCCGCATTGGAGGTACTGCTCGACGTGCTCTCGCTATTGCCCATCAGCGCGTCATCTTTCATCACCGATTCGGGTGCCAGTTCGAGGCTGCGCAGCGTGGCGTTGTAGCGTTTGTCCGGATTGGAGAAGGTGGTGAACCATGCTTGCTGACCGGGCTGCACATTGTTGATGTCGGCTTCGGAGATCTGCACTTTAATCGTCATGGTGCCGAGCTGCGCTAGCTTGGCGATGGTCGGTGCCGTTTGCACCGCGTTCACCGTTTGGCCTTGCTTGGTGACAATGGCGATGACCGTACCGTCCATTGGCGCCATGATGCGGGTATATCCGAGATCGAGCTGCTTCTTATCTACTTCGATTTGCGCCTGAATTACGCGCGCTTTTTGCGCCGTTAGCTCTGCGCGTGCACTGCGCCAATCTTCTTCGGCGGTATCAAAATCCTGACGCGAGATGGCATTGGTTTTAATCATCTGCTGCAAGCGCTGATATTGCGCTTGCTGTCGCACCAGCGCGGCTTCGCGGGTTTCCAGATCGGCCTGCGCCACGCTCAGCGCCGCTTGCGCATTACGCAAGTCGCTGCGTTGTGGCTGGTCGTCAATCTCGGCGATCAGCTGACCTTTGCTGACGCTATCGCCCGCTTTGATATAGAGCTTTTTAACCTGCCCGGAAACCTGCGCACCGACGTTGACGCGTTCAATCGCATCCATTTTGCCGGTGGCGGCAATCACGTTTTCGATATTGCCCTGGCGCACCTCGGCAGTGACCACCGCGTTGGGTTTGTTGCGTGAACCGGCGTAGTGCCAGATCAACAGCAGGAGAATGACGGCAGCGAGCGTGGCGAACAGCCACTTTTTCGAGATATTGAGCATAAGCGTCCCTTTTATGAAGTGAGAATCATAATCACTTCAGGCAACAAACTGGAGAAAATTCGCCGGATTTATCTGAGTAACGTGCGTTGGTTGAAAAATGATTAAATTTTTCCGAATAGAAATGGCGGCTGAGTTGTTTACAGCGTATCTGAGTCACTTGTTGCCTCAGCAC
>NZ_DAMBSA010000297.1:0-6221 GCF_032054795.1 Pantoea sp. CTOTU49201 | reverse complement strand
AGGTCGGCTTTATGCGTCCTTACGACGCCGGTTACCGTGCGCTGAAAGCGGTAATTGAGAACGGTGAGATCGGCGAACCGTTGATGCTGCACTGCGCGCACCGCAATCCCGAAGTCGGCGATGCCTACACCACCGATATGGCCATCACCGACACGCTGATTCATGAGCTCGATGTGCTGCGCTGGTTGCTGAAAGATGACTACGTCAGCGCGCAGGTGATCTATCCACGCTCAACCAGTAAAGCGTCTGCGCATCTGAAAGATCCGCAAATCGTGCTGCTGGAAACCGCCAAAGGCGTGCGCATCGATGTAGAAATCTTCGTTAACTGCGCTTACGGCTACGACATCCAGTGTGAAGTGGTGGGCGAAAGCGGTATCGCACGTTTGCCTGAGCCGATGTCGGTACAGACGCGCAGCGCGGCCAAACTCTCCACCAGTATTCTTACCGACTGGAAAAAGCGTTTCATTGATGCCTATGACGTTGAGTTGCAGGACTTCATCAACAGCGTGTTATCAGGTGAGATGTCCGGCCCATCGGCGTGGGATGGTTACGCGGCGCAAGTCGCTGCTGATGCCTGTGTTGCGGCGCAAAACTCTGGTGACATCGTGCCGATCACCATGCCGGCGAAACCGGCGTTCTATGACTAAATTCTTTTCCCTTTCATAAACGCGCGTCTTGATGGCGTAATGCTCGTCAGTTAAGCGTCTTTCGGTCACCATAAATGGCGACCCTACAAAGGATTGGCGCGTTTTTCGTAGGGTGCGCAGTAATGCGCACCTGCATAATGGCGCGCGTTTTATCTCGTATCACACTCTCATCTCAGCGTTTTCCCGTGTATCATCGCCGCCTTTAAGTAGTTTTGTAGGGAATAAGTGATGACGGAGATGACATTGTCCCGCCGCCAGCCTTCCGTTTGGTGGGGCGCGATGATTATTTGCGGCACCGTGGTGGGCGCAGGGATGTTTACGCTGCCTGTGGTGATGGCGGGCGCGTGGTTTGGCTGGGCGATGGTGTTACTGCTGATCAGCTGGGGCGGCATGTTGCTGTCCGGTTTGTTGTTTATGCGTGTCAGCCTGAAGTATCCGCCTGGCGCGGGTTACGACACCTTAACCAAAGATTTACTCGGAAGGGGCTGGGCGGCGCTCAATGGTCTTAGCATCTTATTCGTCCTCGGCATTCTCACCTACGCCTACATTTCGGCCAGCGGCCCGGTGTATCAGCACTCCATCAGTCAGTTGGGATTACCGATCTCTACCGCAGAAGCCAAAATATTGCTGACGCTGTGCGTTGCTTTAGTGGTGTGGCTCGGCACCACCGGCGTCAGTCGTTTGATGACTTTCTGCGTGCTGGCGAAAATTTTGCTGTTGATCGTACTGTTTGGCGGCTTACTGACGCAGGTGAACGTGCCGTCGTTAATTAGCGGACCCGCAGCAGGCGAACATTACTGGCCTTATGCACTTGGCGTGCTGCCGTTCTGTCTCGCGTCGTTTGGTTACCACGGCAACATCACCGGTCTGGTGAGTTATTACGGCGGTAATAAGCAGAACATCACGCGCGCGTTGGTATTGGGTACCTTGCTGTCGCTGGCGCTGTATCTGTTTTGGCTGACCAGCACCATGGGAAATCTTCCGCGCGATGCGTTTCCCGAGATTGTGAAGCAGGGCGGTGATATCGCGGCACTGATGTCGGCGTTGCGTGATCATCTGCATGTAAATGCGCTAGCGCTGATGATGTCGATCTTCTCGCATTTCGCGGTGATCGCTTCATTCCTCGGCGTCACCGCTGGTTTGTTCGATTTTATCGCCGATCGTTTGGGATTCGGAAATTCGCCGGGCGCACGTTTGAAGACCGCCAGCCTGACTTTCCTGCCGCCGTTACTCGCCTCGATTTGCTGGCCGAATGGTTTTGTCGCGGCGATTGGTTTTGCCGGACTGTTTGCGACTTTATGGGCGGTGATCATCCCGGCCATGCTGGCGTGGAAATCACAACAACGCTGTTCGCTGGCGGTGGTTTTACTGTTTGGGTTTGGCGCGATGAATATACTGGCCTGGCTGCTGAGCTGGTTTGGGGTGTTGCCGGAATTTGCTGGGTGATGTTGGTCGCCATAAATGGCGACCCTACGTTTAACCGGTGCGCATTGATGCGCACCTTCAGTTTTTATTCGAAATCAACGTGCCTTTCAGGCCGTGCGGCTCGGAACGCAGATACTGCGGCGGCGCTTTGGCCTGCGCGCCTAATTCAGCGGCGGCATGCCACGGCCAGCGTGGGTCGTAAAGCACCGCGCGCGCCAGCGCGATCAAATCAGCATCACCTTCCTGCAATGCTTGTTCTGCCTGCTTCGGCTCGGTTATCAGGCCAACGCCAATCACCGGAATCTTCACCTGTTTGCGGATGTCGCGGGCAAAAGGCAATTGATAGCCGGGGCCAACGGTAATTTTCTGCTGCGGTGACAGGCCGCCGCTGGAAACGTGCACGTAATCGCTACCCGCCGCTTCGAGTTGCTGGCTGAAAACAATCGACTGCTCAACATCCCAGCCACCTTCAACCCAATCGGTTGCCGAAAGGCGCACGCCAACTGCCACCGAATCCGGCAGGGCGTTGCGTACCGCATGGAACACTTCCAGAGGGAAACGCAGACGATTTTCCAGCGAACCACCGTATTCATCCTCACGCTGGTTACTCAGCGGCGACAAGAACTGATGCAACAAATAGCCGTGCGCAGCATGCAGTTCAATTAACTGGATACCAAGTTTTGCGGCACGCTGCGCGCTAGCAACAAAGGCCTGTTTCAGGCGCTCAAGATCCTGTTTCGTCAGCGCCACCGGTGCGCGATCTTCAGGATTAAAGGCTTGCGCGGATGGCGCGACGGTTTGCCAGCCACCTTGTTCCAGTGACAGCTGATTGCCACCGAGCCACGGCGCGGCGAAGGACGCTTTACGTCCGGCGTGACCGAGTTGAATACCAAATGGAATGTCAGAATATTGACGGATATCGTGCAGAACGCTGGCCAGTGCCGCTTCCGTTGCATCGTCCCATAAGCCTAAATCACCGGGAGAAATACGTCCGTCCGCTTCAACGGCCGTCGCCTCGATCATCAGCAAACCGGCGCCGGAAAGCGCCAATTGCCCGAGATGAATGCGGTGCCAGGCGCTGGCTTTGCCATCCTCCGCCGAGTATTGGCACATCGGCGCGATCACGATGCGATTATCGAGCGTTAACTTACCCAGTTGCGTCGCACTAAACAGTAAACTCATTGAAACCTCATCATCAGTGGCTGAATGGCTTTAAGCTTAGGGCCAAAAGCGCATTTTGCAGAGGGCTATGAGTTTGAATGTTGTAGCAAAAAGTAAGTTAAGCGGAATGTGCCGCCGCAAGTCGAAATGCATCAGACATTTTTTCCTGCTCACGCAGTGACAAACCTAAATGTCCGGCGACCACGCGCCATTGCGCTACGATGCTGCTGAAGTTTTCAATAATGGTTTCGGCTTCAGTTACATTCAGCCGGAAGTAGGGCGCAACTTCACGTGCCAAATCGAGATCAAGCGCGTTGTCAGCTGTGGTGACATTTAACTTCAGACCATCAGCGTAGGGCACTGGATTAAGATCGTAGGCTGCAGAAAGACGCCACCCTTTGCCCGGAACCAGAATAAATCCATGATTACGCAGATGATCATCGGTGTTAGAGACCAGCATATTAAAGACAATGCGCGACCACAGTTCACGCAAATCGGCATTGGTTTGGGAACCATGACGAATCAATACTTCAGCCAGTTCGAGATAACTCACGCCGGTGGACGCATCTTCGCCATCAATGTGGCCTGTCATGGTCATCGCCGAGGCAAAGTGCAGGCGCTTGCCTTCGGGCGTGCGATCGAAGCGGCGCACCATGAAACAGTGATAATCGCTGGCAAATTTTTTCGCCATCGCAGCAGCAACGTTGAGTTCACACGCCGTGGCGAGAGCATTAACCACCATTTCCCATCCACCCACATCATACTCATCGCGGATGCTGGGAAACTTGGCGATAAATAGCTGACCTTGCTCATCAACCACACTTGCTTTGGGTCGTGCGCCACCCAGAGAACCACCCGGCGCGATCAACATCTTCAGCCATTCATGTCCCTGAACCGCACGATTATCAGGATCACTTTCCAGAGCGCGGCTTGCACGTTCAAGTGCGGCGATTTCAGTAAATGGCGGAGCCGCAGTTTCCAGTCTGTTATCGAGAAATTCCCCCTGATCCTCCAGTCGGTAACGCAAAGCACCCACGCGGTAAAGGTCATGTACGCCCAGCAAAAAATCGGATTCAAACATGCGCGAACCGGCAGGCAATAATCCTCCACGGATATCGCGTTCCAGACGTCGTTCCATCAACAAGCGCCCCCATCGGTCAGGGCTGGAATCGCCAAACACACCAAATCCGGCACGATTGTTGGCGGGATATTGTGGCCCTTCGAAGAGGTGGATGCCGGGATCCAGCTGGATCAACAGCAAATCAGGATCGGTAAGTGCTTGCGGATCATACTGAAATTCAAAAGCTTCTCGTGCGCGACTGCGACGAACATGCAGATATCCAAGACGTTTTGGTTGTTTGAGTCCGTTCCAGTCGGCGTAGACGCTAATCATGGTCATTGTCGGGTCCTATTTTTTCTTCCCTGAAATCAACAGTGAGGCGAGACCCGCAGAGGTGACAGTCTGAGCATTTTTTTGCTCAATTCCGCGCTCATTGGCTTCTGCAACCTGTGGGCTGTTCTCATCCTCGTGAACCTTATACGCTGATTTAGCCGCTAACAATTTAGTCGTTGAGGTGAGACGTGCATCCTGCAGCTGGCGACCCAACGTATCCTCAGCAGCCAGCAGATTGAGATCCTGTTCGAGTCCTAACACCTGCATCACAGCCAGATAGGCTCCGATAGTGACTCCAGCGCTTCCCGCTTCGAGCGAGCGCAATGTCATGGGTGTCATTCCTGCGCGTTCAGCTACCTGTTTAGCCGTAAGTTTTCTTCTTTTACGCGCGAGTTTTAATCGCTCGCCAAAAGCGGCCAGGATTTCGCCTGTTTGAGGAAGAAGCAGAGAAGTTCGCTGTGCCATTATGTCACTATTTTATCTCTTTATGATTGTAATAGATAAAATATTAGCACTTTCTGGATCTGCATTCCATTTTTAGTTATTAAAATAAAAACGGGAAAATGCTAATAAATCATCATTTTCACAAGAAAAAAGATAAAATATTAGCACCTCAACTCAAAATGCCGCCGATCGCCAGCCGCGCGTTTTATCATTGCCGGTGCGTACCGCCAGTGAATGCGCTGCACGTTGCGAACGTGCCATCACCTCTTTTTGATTGAGCTGGGTAAACTCGCCGGCGCGCAGCAGATAAACGCCATCGACAAACACATCGCTGACTTCGTGGCCGAGCGCTGAGTAGACCAGCGATGAAACCGGATGATGGATCGGCGTCATCGCGGGATGCGAAGTATCTACAATTACCACATCGGCGCGTTTGCCGACTTCCAGCGAACCCACCAGGTGGTCGAGTCCAATGGCTCGCGCACCGTCGATGGTAGCCATCTCCAGCACTTTTTCCGCCGTCATAATGGTGGGATCGCGGTGTACGCCTTTTTGCAGCAGCGCTGCCACTTTCATCGCCTGGAAAAGATTGTGATTATTGCTGCTGGCTGGGCCATCAGAACCTAAACCCACGGTTAAGCCGGCGGCCAGCATCTCCGGTATTGGCGGCACGCCGGAGGCGAGATAGAGATTGCTGCAGGGATTATGCGACACGCGTGTGTCGTGATGTTTGAGCGCGCGGATGTCGCGCGAATTGCACTGCACGCAATGCACCGCTAGCACATCCGGGCCGAGGAAGCCGATATCGCTGAGGAATTCGGTATCGCTGGCCTGAAAACGCAGCTTCGCCTGCTCAATCTCAAAATCAGTTTCCGCCACGTGCGTGGTGATCAGCACGCCGGTTTCATTGGCTAACTGGCGTGTGCCGCGCAGCACTTTCTCATCCAGCGCCCAAATCATGCTCGGTGCCAGACCGACTTTTACCCGTCCATCAGCTTGGTGATAACGATTAATCACTTCACGCGCATCTGCCAGCGCCTGTTCTGGCGTCTCGATTAGTTCAGCAGGAATGCCGTGCTCAGCGCCGCTGGTGAGGAAGCCGCGACACACATGACCGCGAATGCCGCTGACTTCAAACGCTTCGATCACTT
>NZ_DAMBSA010000296.1:0-6223 GCF_032054795.1 Pantoea sp. CTOTU49201 | reverse complement strand
GGATAACGAAGAGATTATGGACTTCGGCGACGAAACCGCACAGGCGATGGCCGCTATTCTGAAAGGCGCGAAAACCATTCTGTGGAACGGCCCGGTTGGCGTGTTCGAGTTCCCGAACTTCCGTAAAGGCACCGAAATCGTGGCGAATGCTATCGCCGATAGCGATGCATTCTCAGTGGCAGGTGGCGGCGATACGCTGGCTGCAATCGACCTGTTCGGTATCGAAGATAAGATCTCTTATATCTCTACCGGTGGCGGCGCATTCCTCGAGTTCGTGGAAGGCAAAAAACTGCCAGCAGTTGCTATGCTGGAAGAGCGCGCTAAGCAGTAATTCTTTGGGGGCGGCGCTTTGGCGTCGCCTGAAGGCTAGCCCTTTATGGGGCAATCAAATCGCAATCCCTTCGGGGATGAACGGTAACGAAACGGGACACAAACATGTCTAAAATTTTTGATTTCGTAAAACCCGGCGTTGTCACTGGTGACGACGTTCAGAAAATTTTCCAGGTAGCGAAAGAGAACAAATTCGCTCTGCCAGCAGTTAACTGCGTCGGCACGGACTCTATCAACGCGGTATTGGAAGCTGCGGCCAAAGTGAAAGCGCCGGTCATCGTTCAGTTCTCCAATGGTGGTGCTGCCTTCATCGCCGGTAAAGGTTTCAAAACCGACAAGCCTCAGGGCGCGGCTATCTTCGGCGCTATCGCGGGTGCATACCATGTGCATCTGATGGCTGAACAGTACGGCGTGCCAGTCATCCTGCACACCGACCACTGCGCCAAGAAACTGCTGCCGTGGATCGACGGTCTGCTGGACGCGGGCGAAGAGCATTTCAAGAAAACCGGTAAGCCGCTGTTCTCTTCTCACATGATCGACCTGTCTGAAGAGTCACTGGAAGAGAACATCGAGATCTCTGCTAAGTATCTGGCGCGTATGGCCAAGCTGGATATGACGCTGGAAATCGAACTGGGTTGCACCGGTGGCGAAGAAGACGGCGTGGACAACAGCCACATGGACGCTTCTGCTCTGTACACTCAGCCAGAAGACGTTGATTACGCTTACACCGAGCTGAGCAAAATCAGCCCACGTTTCACCATCGCTGCTTCATTCGGCAACGTGCACGGCGTGTACAAGCCAGGCAACGTGAAACTGACTCCGACCATCCTGCGTGATTCTCAGGAATACGTGACCAAGAAACACAACCTGGCGCACAACGCGCTGGACTTCGTGTTCCACGGTGGTTCAGGTTCTTCTGCTGCAGAAATCGAAGAGTCTATCGGCTACGGCGTGATTAAGATGAACATCGATACCGACACCCAATGGGCAACGTGGGACGGTATTCTGCAGTATTACAAAAAGAACGAAGACTATCTGCAAGCACAGCTGGGTAACCCGACTGGCGTGGATAGCCCGAACAAGAAATACTATGATCCACGCGTGTGGCTGCGTTCTGCTCAGGCTTCAATGGTTGTTCGCCTGGAGCAGGCTTTCAAAGAGCTTAACGCTGTCGACGTACTGTAATTTTTCCTTACAGTAGCAAAAAGGCCCGCAAGGGCCTTTTTTTATGCGTCTCGTCCGGAAAATCCCACGAATTCAGGCCATTTTTGGCGCTTCGCCTTATTTTTGTTTACCCTTGTATTCGGAATGTCGGAGTCAATCTGGCAGTTTTTGGCAATTTCCTGCGGGAAACTCAACAACAGGGCTAACAAATGGAAGACTTAAATGTCGTTGATGGCATTAACAATGCTGGCGGATGGCTGGTACGTAATCAGGAGCTGATCCTGAGCTATGCGGTAAATATTGTGGCGGCGATTGTTACCATCATCATTGGTATGTTCATCGCCCGCATCATCTCCAATGCGATTAACCGCGTTCTGCTGGCGCGTCACATTGATGCGACAGTGGCAGATTTCCTCTCTGCAATGGTGCGTTACGGTATTATCGCCTTCACCATCATCGCTGCACTGGGACGCGTTGGGGTGCAAACCGCTTCCGTCATTGCCGTGCTGGGTGCTGCTGGTTTGGCTGTGGGTTTGGCGCTGCAAGGTTCCCTGTCCAACCTGGCTGCAGGCGTATTGCTGGTGACCTTCCGTCCGTTCAAAACCGGTGAGTTTGTTGATCTCGGCGGCGTAATGGGCACGGTACAAAACGTGCAGATCTTCTCCACCACCTTGAAAACAGCCGATGGCAAAATCGTGGTGGTGCCTAACGGTAAAATCATCGCGGGTAATATCATTAACTATTCGCGCGAACCGATCCGTCGTAACGAATTCATTATTGGCGTCGCTTACGACGCGGATGTTGATCAGGTAATTGCACTTTTCCGTGAAGTGGTTGAAGCGGATGAGCGTGTACTGAAAGACTTGGGTATCCAGATCGGCCTGAATGAACTGGCCGCGTCATCGCTCAACTTTGTGGTGCGTTGCTGGAGCAAAAGCAGCGACCTGCAAAACGTCTATTGGGATCTGATGAAGAACTTCAAACGTACGCTGGACGCGAACGGCATCGGCATTCCTTATCCACAGATGGATGTGCATCTGCATCAGGTGAAGAGCGAGCAACAACAGCCCGCACGCAGCGAATAACAGAGAAGGGCACCTGCGGGTGCCTTTTTTTATTACTTATTCTAATGGCCGATTAAATTTTTCAATTTCCTCTAATATCCTCGCGTCACTATACTGCATCGCATCTCCCCATTTTTTAGGATTATTTCCGTGTTATCTGTTTATTTACAAGGGCTTGCTCTTGGCGCTGCGCTGATTCTGCCGTTAGGTCCGCAAAATGCTTTCGTGATGAATCAAGGCATCAAACGCCACTACCATTTGATGACCGCATCGCTGTGTACCATTAGCGACATTGCGCTGATCTGCGGTGGGATTTTTGGCGGCAGCGCGCTGTTGAATCAATCGCCGATTTTGTTGATGCTGATTACCTGGGCTGGCGTGGCGTTTCTGCTGTGGTACGGCTGGGGCGCGCTGCGCAGTGCGTGGAAGGGCGATGTTTCATTGGCTTCTGACGCAGAGCTGAAACAAGGGCGCTTGCGCATTATTGCTACCATTCTGGCGGTCACCTGGCTCAATCCGCATGTCTATCTCGACACCTTTGTGGTGCTCGGCAGCCTCGGTAGCCAGCTTCCCTCTGAAGATGCGCGTCGCTGGTTCGCATTTGGCACCGTGAGTGCCTCAATTATCTGGTTCTTCGGCCTGGCGCTGCTGGCGGCATGGCTGTCGCCGCGGCTGCGCACCGTGCGGGCGCAGCGCATTATCAATCTGTTGGTCGGTGGCGTGATGTGGTTTATCGCCATTCAGCTGGCGCGTCAGGGCATTGCCGCTCTCTAATGCAGATGTAATCCGTACAGTGCGGGCAGCGCGCCCGCACTGGCGAGCAACTCCAGCCGAATCTGGCTAAAACTCACGCCTTTTGGCACCGCGTGATGACACAGCGAGTGATGATTTTCCGTCACCTCAGCCAAGAGCATCTCATCCAGCCATACACGGTAATGCGTGGTGCAGTGTGGCGTCACCGCCTGTGCGTGCCCCATTTGCACCGTTTCCATCGCATGATCGAAGTCGTTGTCGAACAGCAAGGTAATCTGTTTTGCCCGCTGTGACTCGCTCCAATGCCAGCACGCGTTGGGATGCGCATCATCCTGCGCTGGCACCCAACAATTGGTGTGCTGTTCCGGGCGAAGCTTGCCGTTAAGCAGATAATCGCTGTGCCACAGTTGCAGCGGTGTTTCCAGCGCAAAAGCCAGCAGGATTTGCTGCGGGGCACGGCGCGGCAGCCAGAAATCAAACTCATCAACGCCGTAATCGCCATCGTTAATCTGCCGGGTGCGTTTCGCCACGCGCGGATTCAGACTGTTGAAGACCATCATCACGCCCGGCAAACGCTGGCTGGTTAGCGCAACCTCAATCGCGGCGTTCTCCTCAAAGGCGATAAACACATAGCGATCGCAATCGGCTCGATAATCAAAGCTCAGTCTATACGTGCCTTGTTGATGCACCGTGATGCTCTGCGTGGCCAGATGGCAATCGCCGCAGGTATTTGCCGGGTTATCGCTGGTGAGCAGCGACACCTGTAGTTTCTGCGCATTTGCAGCGCGTAGCTGCACGTTGATCGCTGGCAAACGTTCGCCCGCTTTGAGTGGCAGCAACAACGCACAGCGGGATTTTAGCGGCTGCCAACCGGCATCGGCGGGCAGGGCGCGCAATTGTAAGGTGCTGCTCACCGTGACGTGCGCATCGCGCGCAGGGTTCGCTAACGGATGTCGTGGAATAAACGCGCCCTGACGCAGCAGATGCTGCTGTAGCTGGCCAATGCGGTCCGGCTGCGCCAGCTCGGCAGGCGTGATCTGTTGCTGCTGACATAGCGCTGCCGCGCGACCCACCACTTCGCCCAGCACGCCGCAGGTGCACATAACGCGAGCGCTGCCAAAGGCGACGTGCGTAGCGGAAATCAATCGGCCGGTTAACAGCAGGTTATCCAGCGACTGGCTGTAGAGCGCGCGGAAGGGAATGGTGTAAGTGCCTTTGCTGTGGAACTGTCGACAGCCATCGTGTTCGCTGTAGACGCCGTCGGCCGGATGCAGATCAATCGACCAGCCGCCATACGCCACCGCATCGTAGTGATCGCGCTGTTCGATGATGTCCTGCTGACAAAGCATAGTATCGCCGAGAAAACGCCGACTCTCGCGTTTGCCGGGAATCAGGCCAACCCATTCGATAGTAAGGTTATCGGCATCGGGGAATTCGCCGGAGTTTTTGATGTAATCCCACACGCCCCAGACAATTTTCCACAGCTCCCACTTGATGGTTTCGCTCTCGTGCACGGTATCAAGCCGTCCGCCCCATTCCAGCCACCATAAATCGCAGCCGTTCAGTTCTGAGCTCAGGCGTTTATAGCGCGGGATGGTGGTGATCTCCTTCAGTGCGAAAGAGGGCGCAACGAAGCGTACCGATTGCGCTGCACGCTTGGTGTAGAAGTAAATGGAATGCCCGAGCTTGTGACCAAAATTCTCGCCCGGCGCCATCTTCTCGCCGAACTCCTCCACGGATTCTGCACCCACACGATGCGCCGCACCGGCCAGATAGCCCAACACGCCATCGCCGCTGGCATCAATAAATTGTGACGCCGAAACCTGATAACGCGTTTGATTAATGGCATTGAATGCCTGCACTGACTGCAAGCGGCGGCCAGACTTTTCGATATCGGTAACAACCGTATTGAGCAGCAAAGTCAGGCCGGGCTGCGCCTGCACCATGTCCAGCAGCACCATATCGAACAGCACCGGATTGCCCTCTTTGTTGCGCCACAGGTTCTCCTCCATGATTTCGCCCATGATGCCGCCTTCGCGCGCCCAGCGATTGTTATTGCCCATGTGCGAAGTAGCGCCGTTGGCCCACAAGCGCACTTCGCTGGAAGCGTTGCCGCCCAGTACCGGACGATCCTGAATCAGCACCACATCAAGGCCATCGCGTGCGGCGGCGAGCGCGGCACACACGCCCGCCAGTCCACCGCCGACGATCAGTAACTCCGCTTGTAGCCGTTGTTGCGGAAAGTCGCGCACATTTTGCGTAGAGAAAGTCTGCATCATTTCATTCCTCTGACTCTAAGGCTAAGATTGGATTTTGCCCGCCGCAGGTGATCTATGTCTTCTCAACCCAACCAAAGCCTGATTGACGGTATTCGCTGCCTGCAATATCTGGTGTCCAGTGATAAAGCCGTGGGTTGCCGTGAACTGGCGCGCCAGATGGGGATGAACAGCACGCGTGTGAATCGACTGCTGATGACCATGGCATCGATTGGACTGACCACGCAGGATGAGCATCGACGCTATTTGCCTGGCCCCGGCATTCATGCGCTGGCGGCACAGGCGATTCGCGGATCTTCGCTGTTTGCGCAGGCGTTGCCGCAGCTGGAACTTCATGCGCCGCGCGATATCGTGGTGGCGCTGGGCGTGCTGTGGGAAGATCAGGTGATCTATATCTGGCACTCGGAACCCGGTGAACGCATCAACGCCAGCCAGGCGCTGGCCGGTTTCCGCATGCTGCCCGCGTGGCAATCGGTGATTGGCGTGTCGTTGCTGGCCGCGGAGAGCGATGAGGCGCTGCGCCCGCGTTTTAGCGAAGAACAGTGGCTGCAAATCGCGCCGCTGCTGGCGCGTAAGCGTGCTGAGAGTTACCTGATCTGGCACCGCGATGATGGCGAAATCAGTATGGCGCAGCCG
>NZ_DAMBSA010000295.1:0-6228 GCF_032054795.1 Pantoea sp. CTOTU49201 | reverse complement strand
TTAAGAGGTGAAGATGAAAAAAACAATTATGGTGCTGAGTAGCGTGGCGATCTTAAGTGGTTGCGGCATGATGCATAAACAGCAAGAGATGCCTCAACAGTTGCGCTACCAGTGCGGCACCTTGCCGCTGACCGTCACGCAGGATAATGCAAAGCAGCAGGTGAGCTTTATTCTGGATGGCAAGCCGCTGACGCTGACACAAACGGTCTCGGCCTCCGGCGCGCGCTACAGCGACGGCACTTACGTCTTCTGGTCAAAAGGCAATGGCGCTTTTGTTGAACGTAATAACAAAATCGTGATTAATGATTGTGAATTGCAGAACGCGGATACCTCCGCTCAGTAAACGTTAGAGAAAGAGAAACAGCATGAGCGACAGTGACAGCTTGCAAAATATTGCCCATCTGCGTCGTGAATACACTCGCGGCGGGCTGCGACGTAAAGATCTGCCCGATAATCCTCTGGCGCTATTTGAGCAGTGGCTGCAGCAGGCCTGCACCGCGCAGTTGCCGGATCCGACGGCGATGACGGTGGCCACCGTTGACAGCAGCGGCCAGCCTTATCAGCGCATCGTGCTGCTTAAGCACTACGACGAGCAAGGCATGGTGTTCTATACCAACCTCGGCAGCCGCAAGGCGCTGCAGCTGGCAGAGAATCCGCGTATCTCGCTGCACTTCCCGTGGCACTTTCTTGAGCGTCAGGTGATGGTGCTGGGCGAAGTGGAAAAACTGTCGCCACTCGAGGTGCTGAAGTACTTCAGCAGTCGCCCGCGTGATAGCCAGATTGGTGCGTGGGTGTCGAAGCAGTCGAGCCGCATTTCTGCGCGCGGCGTGCTGGAAGGCAAGTTCCTCGAACTTAAACAAAAATTCCAGCAGGGCGAAGTGCCGCTGCCAAGTTTCTGGGGCGGTTACCGCGTCAAATTCCACACCGTGGAGTTCTGGCAGGGCGGCGAACATCGCCTGCACGATCGCTTCCTCTACCAGCGTAATGACAATGGCTGGTCGATTGACCGTTTAGCCCCGTAAAACTGCGTTTTATCCCCTTTCAACGCTGGCGCAGTTGGCGTCAGCGCTTTATGCTATAGCCCTCTTTTTTTTCGTCTCCGCACGTCGGCGGAAAGCTGTGTACCAGCCTAGGTGCAGTCTGATCAATTTGGAGTCAGTGATGACCAGCAGTAACCTGATACAACAATTGCAAGAAAGGGGCTTAGTCGCCCAGGTAACGGATGAAGAAGCGTTAGCAGAGCGACTGGCGCAAGGGCCAATTGCACTCTATTGCGGCTTCGATCCTACCGCTGATAGCTTGCATTTGGGCCATCTGGTGCCGCTGCTCTGCCTGAAACGTTTTCAGGATGCCGGACACAAGCCGGTCGCGCTGGTGGGTGGTGCCACCGGTCTGATTGGCGATCCCAGCTTTAAAGCAGCAGAACGTAAACTTAACACCGCTGAAACCGTTGGCGAGTGGGTCGACAAGATCCGCAACCAGGTCGCGCCTTTCCTCAGCTTCGATTGCGGCGACAACAGCGCGATTGCCGCGAACAACTACGACTGGTTTGGCGGCATGAACGTGCTGACCTTCCTGCGTGACATCGGTAAGCACTTCTCCGTCAATCAGATGATCAACCGCGAAGCGGTGAAACAGCGTCTGAACCGCGAAGATCAGGGCATCTCCTACACCGAGTTCTCTTACAACCTGCTGCAGGGTTATGACTTTGCTGAGCTGAACAAGCGTCACGATGTGGTGCTGCAGATTGGCGGTTCCGATCAGTGGGGCAACATTACTTCTGGTATCGACCTGACGCGTCGTCTGCATCAGCAGCAGGCGTGGGGATTGACCGTACCGCTGATCACCAAATCCGACGGCACTAAATTCGGTAAAACCGAAGGTGGCGCAGTGTGGCTGGATGCGAAGAAAACCAGTCCGTACAAGTTCTACCAGTTCTGGATCAACACGGCGGATGCAGATGTGTATCGCTTCCTGAAGTTCTTCACCTTCATGAGCATTGAAGAGATCAATGCGCTGGAAGAAGAAGACAAAAACAGCGGCACAGCGCCACGCGCGCAGTACGTGCTGGCTGAGCAGGTGACGCGTCTGGTGCACGGCGAAAGCGGCTTAACGGCGGCAAAACGCATCACCGAGAGCCTGTTCTCCGGCAGCCTCAGCGCGATGACCGAAGCGGACTTCGAGCAGCTGGCGCAGGACGGTATGCCAACCATCACGCTGACAGCAGAAGACGATCTGCAGCAGGCACTGGTGGCGGCTGAGCTGGTGCCATCACGCGGCCAGGCGCGCACCATGATCGGTTCTAACGCGGTCTCGCTGAATGGCGAAAAACAGTCAGATGCGGAGTACCGTTTCAGCGACAGCGATAAACTGTTTGGACGTTTCACGTTGTTGCGTCGCGGTAAAAAACATTACTGCCTGATTAACTGGCAGTAAGCGTTCAGGGCCGGCTTCCGGCCCTTTTTTATGGCAAGACAGCAGTACAGGGCAAAATGAAAAATATTCTCGCAATTCAATCTCACGTTGTTTACGGACACGCCGGTAATAGCGCTGCCGAATTCCCGATGCGCCGCATGGGCGCAAACGTTTGGCCGCTGAATACCGTGCAATTTTCTAATCACACCCAGTATGGTCACTGGACCGGCACCGTGATGCCCGCCACGCATTTGACCGACATCGTTAAAGGCATTGCGGCGGTGGACCGCCTGAAGACCTGTGATGCGGTATTAAGTGGCTATTTGGGATCGGCGGAGCAGGGCGAACAGATTCTGGAGATCGTGCGTCTGGTGAAAGAAGCCAACCCGAACGCATGGTTCTTCTGCGATCCGGTGATGGGCCATCCGGAAAAAGGCTGCATCGTGGCGCCGGGCGTGGCGGAATTTCACTGCAAAATGGCGTTGCCCGCCAGCGACATCATCGCGCCGAACCTGCTGGAGCTGGAGATGCTCAGCGGGCATGAAGTGGCCAACGTGGAGCAAGCGGTGGTTGCGGCACGAGAACTGATTAGCAAAGGCCCGAAAGTGGTGCTGGTGAAACATCTGGCACGCGCCGGACGCCGCAGCGACCGCTTTGAGATGCTGCTGGTGACCGCCGATGAGTGCTGGCACATCAGCCGTCCGCTGGTGGACTTTGGCGTGCGTCAACCGGTTGGCGTGGGCGATCTCACCAGCGGCCTGCTGCTGGTCGATCTGCTGCACGGCAAGTCGCTGCAGGATGCGCTCGAGCACATCACCGCGGCGGTTTATGAAGTGATGCTGAAAACCCACGAAATGGGCGAGTACGAATTGCAGTTGGTGGCCGCGCAGGATGCGATTGCTAAGCCGACACAGCATTTCGCCGCTGAAAAGCTGTAAATTCCCGTAGGGTGCGCATGAATGCGCACCTGTAATTGAGGTCGCCATTAATGGCGACCCTACGATCTGGGGCGTGCGCATTGATAGCAATGCGACGAAGAATTGCGAAGGATTAAACCAAACCTTCCGCCTTCAACGCCGCCTGCACCGCTGGGCGCTCCGCAACCCGGCTAAACCAGGCTTCCAGCGCATCCAGTCCCGCTAAATCCAGCTTGATGGCTTTAGCCCAGCGCGTCACTACGAACAGATACACATCGGCAACGGTAAAGCGTAATCCCAGCAGCCACTGTTTATCCTGCAACGCCTCATTCACCTGCTGATACTTTTTCTCCAGCTGCGCACGGGCAATGGTTTTGTACTCTTCCGGCGTATCCGGACGGAACAGCGGACTAAAACTTTTGTGCAGTTCGCTGCTGACAAAACTCAGCCACTCCAGCGTGTGATAGCGCGTCAGGCTGCCGGTCGGGGCCAGCAGGTTGCGATCCGGCTTGAGATCCGCCAGATACTGCACAATCGCCACGCCTTCTGTCAGGATGCTGCCATCATCAAACTGCAGCGCCGGCACTTGTCCTTTCGGGTTAATCTGCCAGTAATCTTCTCCTTGCTCGGTCACTTTCTTCTGCAGGTCCACGTTCACCTGGGTAAAGTCCAGTCCGCATTCAAGCGCGACAATATGCGGTGATAGCGAACAGGCACCGGGCTTACAATAGAGTTTCATCATGGCTTCTCCTTGAGTGTAGTGGTGATCGAAGCAGCATAAGTCTGCCAGGGATTTTTGCCAGTGACAGCGATCAGGAATTGCGGTCACCGTTCAGGTTTATTCAGCAAAGCATGGCAGTAACGGCAGCTTTTCGAGCGCAAAATCCCAAAATTGCCGCACTTTTGGCGTCATATTCTTCACGCGTTGGGTGACTAACTGCACCGGCAACGGGGCCGGTTCCCATTCCGGCAGTAAACGCAGCAGTTTTCCGCTGTGGATATCGTCGAGAACCTGATACGACAGCAGCCGTCCAATGCCGTGTGCGCTGCGCAGCGCTTCCAGCTGGCTCTCCACATCATTAACCCGCAGACGCGGCGTGATGCGCACGCGCAGATCCTGGGCGAAGCGCCACTCGCGCGTATGGCGCAGGCTCGTCACTAACGCATGTTGAGTCAGTTCAGTGGGATGAGAAGGTGTGCCCGCCTGTTGCAGATAGTCGGGGCTGGCAATCAGCGTTGAACGCACCGTGCCAACCTGACGCGCCACCATCGAAGAGTCCTGCAGTTCACCAATGCGTAATGCGATATCAAGACCGTTTTCGATCAGGTCCTGATACGTGTCGCTGAGCACCACTTCAATCTGCATCTCCGCATGCTGTTGCAGAAAGGCATTCACTAAAGGCATGACGTGGCGACGACCAAACTGCACCGGTGCGGTTAAACGCAGCAAGCCATGCAGGCCGCTGTGGTGAGCGCTGTCGATGGCGCGCTGATAATCGCTCAACACCCGTTGCGCCTGCTCAAACAGCTGCCAACCGGCTTCGGTGGGTGCCAGCTGGCGGGTGGTGCGTTCAATCAGGGTGGTGGCGAGACGGGCTTCGAGGGTGTTTAGGGTGCGAGTGATCACCGGTGGCGATCGCTGTAACAAACGCGCGGCGCCAGCCAAACTGCCTTGCTGGATAACCGCGACAAACACCTCAAGCTCATCAAACCTGTCCATGCTTCTTCCACGCTGATTAACAGTGAGCCGACATCATGAAGTTAAGCGAGCGAAAAGCGAAGAGTGAGCAGCAGAAATCGTTAAAGGAAATGTGAATGGTGGGCAGAAAAAAGCCGGGACAAGCCCGGCTTTCTCATTACTGATGGGCGCTAGCGCGTTTCAGTTCAGTTTGACTGTCATCTTGCGTCATGCGGTTCAGCAATGGCGCGGTGATCAACATCAGCAGGGCAATCACGCCGGTAGCAATACCAATCTGCTGGAACACATGGCTGTAAACTGCCAGCGAAGTATGCGGATCGGTCACATCACTCGGCACTGCCATCAGGTTGGCGACTTTACCCGCAATCATTGCTGCACCTGCGGTGGTCAGGAACCAGGAACCCATGATGAAGCCCATCAGACGCTGTGGAACCAGCTGTGCCACCATCGCCAGGCCCAGGCCGGAAATCATCAGCTCACCGATGCTCTGCAACGCATAGCTGAGGATCAACCAGTTCACCGAGACAATACCGGCTTCGTTGGCAAATTTGGCACCAAACGGCAGCACCAGGAAGGCCGCTGAACACAGCACCATACCGAAGGCGAATTTGTGTGGCATCGGCATTTTATCGCCGAGCTTGTTATACACCGCCGCCAGGATCGGGCTTGCCAGCATAATCCAGAACGGGTTCAGCGCCTGGAACTGCTCTGGCTCAAAGGTGATGCCGAGAATCGCATGCTCAACGTTACGAATAGCGAAGAAGTTGAGTGAGGTTGGCATCTGCATATAAAGCACGAAGAACACAATCGCTTCTACCATCAGCAGGAAGGCCACGATCATCTTACGACGTGCCGCACCTTTCAACGCGAAAGCTTCTTTGGCGAAGATCACCACGATACCCGCGGCGATGACGCCCAGCGTCATGCGTGCGATGCTCTGATGATGCAGCAGCCAGGCCGCCAGCGCAATCAGCGCTACCACGCCAACCAGCGTCATCAGCAGTTTACCCATCTGCAGCGGGGCAAAATCCGGCTTGGAGCCGTAGTTTTTTACCACACGCTGGAAGAACAGGAAGTTCAGCAGCGTAATTACCAGACCGACAACCGACAGCGAGAACGCGGCGCCCCAGCCATATTTCGCAGCCAGCCACGGCGTCAGCATCATCGAGAACAGCGAACCGATGTTGATCGACATGT